>DALYNO010000343.1:0-4739 GCA_031975295.1 Anaerocolumna sp.
CGTCTATAAGCGACAGGTCAGGAGGAAACACAATATGGAAAATGCACATGGTAAAGGTTATTATGGCAGACCTGAACCAGCAAGTACCGTACCTATTAAAATACCAAAAAACATAAGGCAGATAGGAACCATGAATTCCCACAGTAAAGTTATTTATGTAGAAGATTATGTAATGACTTTTATAAAGCAGCTTTCAGAAAGAGACCCAGGAGGATGTAAAGTAGCAGTACTATTAGGTTACTATGCTAAAACAGAGGGCTGTAAAAATATTTTTATTAAAGGTGCCATTGAAATGAAAAATATTGACCTTTCAGCAGGGGTTGTTTTAACTGATGAAGGGTGGACTGGCATATACGAAAATATTAAAAAATACTTTACAGATGTTGAGATTATCGGATGGGCATTAACAGGGCCAGAATTTTATCTAGATAGTATGGAAAAGATTAAAAAAGTACATATGAGTAATTTCTCGGGTCCTGACAAGACGTTACTTAAACTAGACAGTATGGAAAAAGAAGAAAACTTCTATGTAAGCGAAAATAATCAGCTTGTATCACTTGACGGCTATTACATATATTATGAAAAAAATGAAGAAATGCAAAATTACATGGTGGAGAATAAAGAAGAGGATACTAGAGTAGAAGCTTCTTATGAAGATCACGCCACAAAAAAAATTCGTAGTATCATTAAAGATAAAAAAGAAGTAAAAGATGATAGAAATGTTGTAAGACTTTTGTATGCGGCCAGTTCTTTGCTTGCCATTATAGTTCTTGTCATAGCAGCTACCATGCTAGACAATTATGATAAAATGAAAAATATGGAGTCAGCACTTAATTCCATATCGGAAAGTTTAGCGGTCGTTAATAACCAAGAGCCATCGCTGAATGAGACAAAGGAAACCATGAGCCAGGGAGCACAAAATATTACAGCCCAGCCAGAGGAAGACAAAGAAGAAAGTAAAGAAGAACCAGATTCAAACCATACCGATACCTTAGATGTTGAGACTGTACCAGGTGAAGTAAAAGAAAATGATACAGAAGAAACAAAAGAGGATGAAAATAAGAATGATAAGAAGGATGATACAGATACCACAGATGAAAGTGCTACAGATGTGGACACCACCAAAGAGGATACCACTACAGATCCAAAGCCACAAGATAAGAAGGAGAACACAACGGAATCCTCAAACACTAAGAAACAGGCGACAAAAACAGAAACACCAACCAGATATTATACAGTGGAAGCCGGAGACTCCTTGGCAGGAATTAGCTATAAATTATATGAAACCTATGCCCATATGGATAAAATAAAGGAATTAAATGGAATTGAAGATGAAAACATGATTTATGCAGGTCAAAAATTAATAGTTCCATAAAATAGAGTCGCAATGAGTAAAATTACCTGCTCCTTGCGGCTTCTTTTTCATAAATAAGTAGTGTCACAGAGAAAAAAATAATGTATAATGTTACTAACGTATACATTACAAAAAAATGGATTTAGATTTAAGGAGCACTTATGGCAGTCGTTTTGGAAAAACAGGACTTAAGAGTCTATGAGATAAGAAAGCAAAAGCACAGAAAAAGGGTAGCTATTATTACAGCAGTTTCTATCCTTATGCTGGTTATAATCGTAATAACAATTGTATTAATGGTATTAAATAGACAGTTTAGTAGCTATGAGGTAATTAAGTCCACTGAAAGAAAAGATACCGCTGCCGCTGTTTATTATCCATACAAAAATGGAGTACTAAGACTTAGCCGAGACGGAATTATGGCTATGGATGGAAGTGGAACTCAATTATTTAATGGAATGTTTCAAATGAAAGATCCGGTCATAGATGAGATGGGAAACTATGTTGCAATCTATGACAGGGGGAGTAAGAATTTAGAAATCATGAACGGAAGCGGTAAAATGTTTGCCGTCAATATTACCAGCCCCATCATCAAAGCAGAAGTGGCGAATCAGGGGGTAGTTGCAGTTCTGATGGATGGTGGTGAAGAAAATTACTTGAACTTTTACACTTTTGAAGGCAATGGAAGCAATCCAATATTAGAGATCAGGACACTAACAGATACAGATGGTTATCCTGTTGATATTGCGCTATCAGAGGATGGAAGCAGATTAGTAACAAGTTATGTGGCTGTAAATAATGGGAAAATGCAGAGTAAGCTTACCTTTCAAAACTTCGGTGAAGTAGGCCAAAACTATAATGATAAAATAGTAAGAGGTGATGATATGGGACAAACGCTAATTGGGGATGTGGAATTTATAAACAACAATACAGTTTGCGCGTTTGGAGATGATAAGTTTCGTATTTATAACATGGACAAAGTCCCAGAACTGGTACATGAAGAACAACTAACGAAGGAAGTAAAGACTATTTTCTATAGTAAGGAATACATCGGGTTAGCGCTCTTAAATAATGGGGGCGAAAGCAAATATGAATTAGCCATATATGATTTAAAAGGAAAAAAGATTTTGTCTAAAAATACCAATCTAGAATATAGTAAGATACATATATCTGGTAACGAAATTATTATGTATTCCGGATCAGAATGGTATATTTTCACAATAGATGGTAAACAGAAATTCTACTATAAATTTAATGAAGAGATTGTGGACGTTTTTCCTGGTAAAGGCTTGCATAAATACATAGTAGTAAAAAGTACTAGCATTGAAGATGTAAAACTTACAGAGAAGTAAAAGTTAGAATATGAGGTGATTGTAATATGAACTGGTTATTGATTGTAGTGGCAGTAATCTTAATAGGTTATTCATTCAACGGAAGACGCAGAGGGTTTATTCGTACAGTATTTGCATTATTTTCAACTATAATTGCATTAATGTTAACTGTGTGGATAAGTCCAGTAATAAGTAAACAATTTCAGGATAATCATAAAATAATGGGATTTGTAACAGAAAAGGTAGAAAAGGTAATTTCCTTTGAGAATACTGGAAATAAAGTTTCAGAGCAAATTGAATTTATTAATAAACTACCTATGCCAAAATCCATTAGACATACCTTGGTGGAGAACAACACAAAGGATGTTTATAAAGCTATGGCAGTTGACAACTTTAAAGAATACATAAGTAATTCTATTTCCAGGATTATTATCAATGCGGCCTCTTTTCTTGTTATTATGTTAATTATACTCATTGGACTTGCTTTATTGTGTGAGACTCTTAATATTATTAGTAAACTTCCAATTATTAATGGCTTAAATAAAACGGCCGGCCTTTTAGCTGGATTACTTCAGGGTATTATAGTGGTTTGGCTTGGCTGCATCTTCTTAACCGTTCTTGGTGGTACAAAAATAGGGCAGAATTTATTTGAAATGATAAATGAAAGTACTTTTCTAACTATTATTTATGATAATAATTTATTACTCAACTTTATAACAAACCTTGGAGATATGTTATTTTAAATTTAATTGATTCCCTTGGTAACAAAATTCATGATTTATGGTGGAGTTTGTTACCAGGGGAATCTTTATATAGTCAAATTGTTTAAGTGTTTTTGTAATAAAATAAGGGATAGAAGTCATCTTATAAATAAACTATAATTTTAACTAATACTATAAATTGTGTTAATCTCAGCATTTACCCAGGTTTACTAAGTGCAGGAGAAACACAACTTGTAAAGTAAGACAATTAATAGTAAATATATCTTAAAGTATAGGGAGGTATCTATGTCTAAGATTTTATTCAATGACAACTGGTATTTTACCAGACAAGAACTAGGAGTAAGTATAGATAAAGTGCTGGGAGGTGGAGCGTGGCACCAAGTTGAGATACCTCATGACTGGCTTATATATGACACAAAGAATCTATATCAGGCAGGAGAAGGTTGGTATAAAAAAGAGTTTCATTACGAAAAGGGAGAGGATAGTGTTGTCCGTATTTATTTTGAAGGTGTTTATATGGACAGTACCCTTTACGTCAATGGTATCCTAGCTGGCAGCTGGACCTATGGATATTCTTCATTTGAATATGATATAAGCAGTTATTTGGTACATGGTAAAAATGAACTTCTGATGCAGGTCAAGTATGAAGTACCCAACTCCAGATGGTATTCCGGAGCAGGTATCTATAGAAATATCTATTTAAAAGAAACAAGTAATCTATATTTTGAAAGTGATGGAATATACATTAGCACAGATTCAGAGAGTGGCCAGGTACGAATGGATGGAATACTTGGAGGCAGTAAGGTAATTCAGAATGACACTTTTGTGAACTTAAAGATAATAGACAAAGACACAGTTATCAGAAGTGAAAAACTTACACCGGTGATTTTAGATCAGAATAAGCCATTATTTAGTGCCAAGCTTAAATTAGAAGACATAAGACTTTGGGACATTGATAGTCCATATCTATATACATTAGAAGCAGAAATTGTACAGGGAGATAGTATACTGGACAAAGAGTCTATTAACTTTGGATTTAGAAAATTTTTCTTCGACCCGAAGGAAGGTTTCTCATTGAATGGCAGAGAAACGAAGTTAAAAGGAGTTTGTTTACATCATGATTTAGGTTCCTTAGGTGCTGCAGTTAATAAATATGCTCTTAAGCGTCAGTTGCTCATTATGAAAGACATGGGCGTAAACGCTATTCGCACCACTCACAATATGCCAGCAGTAGAGCTAATGGAATTGTGCGATGAACTGGGCTTACTTGTGGTATCAGAAGCTTATGATATGTGGGAATCACCAAAAACAGAATATGATAATGCAAGATATTTT
>DALYNO010000344.1:0-4729 GCA_031975295.1 Anaerocolumna sp.
CCTATCATGGCATACTGATAGTTAAATCCAAAATAGAACTAAACAGTTTACCAACTGTTACGAAACAACTAGCTGCATAAACAGTAAAGAATACTAAAATAAATGTTGCAGCAATGGTCATAATAATTTTATTCTTTTCTTTATATCGATTACTAAAGAAATCTGGTATTGTAATTGCATTACCGGCAATGATAGAATAACCACGAAGTCTCTTAGCAACGATTCTCCAGTTAATATATGTACCCGCTAATAATCCGATAGCTGTCCAAAGTGCATCACTTAATCCGCACCAATATGCAACGCCTGGTAGTCCCATCAACAACCATCCGCTCATATCAGAGGCTTCTGCACTCATTGCAGTTACCCAGGGTCCTAAGGATCTGCCACCTAAAAAATAATTTTCTGAACTTTCATTTGCTCTTTTCGCATAAAACACACCAATACCTATAACCAACGCCATATAACAACACATGGTGATTAATATGTCCAGTTTTTCCATCCCAAATATCCTCCCAATTTATTATGCTTTTTTGCAATGCTAATTTACCAAATTAAAGTTGTAACTTAGCAATATTTATTATATAATGTTTATCCACATAAATCTATTGTTTTTTTACATTTTTCTTGATAAATTGGGATCGTTTACTTGTTAATTGGGATTATGTAAAAACCATATCGTTATATTATGACCTATGCGTCCTGAAGGTATGACACCTGCAGCGTTTCGTATAATCCATAGATAATCTGCAGCATTTGTAGAATCATTCCTACCTATTGATATCTATTAGTAGAACTATATTTGAATTTATAAGAAAGGCCGTTGCTAAATGAAGTGTCCTCTTTTGCCTGGATCACTTCATTCTGCAACGACCATTTCTATACCTGTCATTTTAAATTATTTAATGATTTGATTAACAGGCCAGGTAGGTTTATCTCCTCTTAATACTTCGTCAATGCTCATAGCTGCTTGTAGACTCATTCTTTCCATTGCTTCAGCAGTTAATGCCGCACTGTGTGGCGACACGATTACATTATGAAGTTCAAATAATTTAGATAAGCTATCCGTAAAGGGTTCTTCCTCAAATACATCCAGACCTGCACCAGTAATTTCTTTCTCTAATAATGCCTCATATAAATCCTGTTCATTCACAATACCGCCTCTTGCTGTATTCAAAAGTATACACTCTTTTTTCATGATAGAAATGTTTTGAGCATTTATTAGATTTTTCGTATCTTTTCCTAAGGGAACATGAAGTGAAATAAAATCTGACTGAGTCAGCAACTCCTCTAAATTATCTACTCTTGTCATATAATCCAAAGACTCCTCTGTTTTATGGTGATGCCCCCATACCAGAACTCTCATATCCAGACCCAATGCAGCCTTTTTAGCAACTTCTCGGCCAATTCTGCCAAAGCCAATGATACCAAGCGTTCTGCCCGATACATCTCTTCCCGGTGCTTGATTCCTTACTTCATAATTTCCATTTCTTAATTCTCTATCTTGATAAACTAAATTTTTAGCACAGGATAATAAAAGGGTTATGGTATGTTCTGCTACTGAGTTTGCATTGGCTAATGGTGTATTACATACCTGGACGCCATGTTGGGTAGCTGCTGCTAAGTCTATATTATCAAATCCCACTCCATGTCTTGCAATTACTGCTAAATTAGGTGCCGCCCTAAAAATTTCCTCAGGAAATTGGACAGTCCTAGCTAGAATTCCACTACAGTCACCCACATTCTTGCATATATTCTCAACAGATGCCTCCTGTAATATCCGAAGCTCATAACCTCTCTCCAGCAGAAAGTTTTTACCAGATTCATTTACATCCTGGGGTAACAAAATAATTTGTCCCATATATCCTCCTTTGATCGATGTTTAAATATTCTTAACAGAAACCAATATGAAATAAATTCTTCATTTAGTATATCAGACATCATTTTTATCTACAAGTAATGTAATATTATAACCTGTCAATTGACATTTACTGGAACTATTATTATAATGACAGTAAATTCCAAAATAAGGAGGTACTATTTTGAGAAGACAATATTATTTACTGACTTTTGTACTATTTGCAATTTTAACTGTTTCCGGCTGTGATTCAAAAGATAAAGATGTTATAAAACATAACTATACCTATACAGGAGAAAATGAACATTGGACTGGTATATTCACATTTGATGCTACGGAAGTGTTTCAAACTATCGATGGTGTTTTAACTTATGATAACCAATCTAATAGTTCATTAACTGTAACTTATAAGGGAGAGTTGACTGATTTAACAAAGGTTAAAAAGGTGGAAATTTCTTATAAAAGCAGTAAAATTAGCGGGAAATTAGTAAATAACTATGATTCAAACCAGCCTATTACCTCCAAAGAGTTTAATCTACTATCTGGAGGCACTGGCTCAGCTCTACTTGATCAAGACGAAATTATAAAAATTGAAATGAACATAGATGGCACCATTGATGCCTTTGCATTAAATAAATAAAAATTTCTTCTCTGTTAATTCATGATTTTTGTTTACCACAGGAAGATATCATCACCCTTTAATTTATATATTGCTTCCATAAAGAAGTAATCTGCATATATAATATTAAGATGTTTATTGGAATGATATGCTTCCGAACTATTTTCAACAATGCAATCATTATCTTTTGTCCAGTTACATCTTTTCTCATCTAAGGCTTTCAAAAGTTTTATGGCAGCTTTTAAATATAAATCCTTTTCACTTACTCCTACTGCTTTAGATATCTCTATAAGACCGCAAGCTGCAATTGTAGCAGCAGAAGAATCTTCCCATATGTCGGTGGCAGGCTGTCTAAAATCTATAGGAATCAGTCCGTTCTCTGGAATATTGGCAATAAAATAATGTGCAACTCGTTTGGCCCCATTTAGATATTTTTCCTCTTTGGTGTGAATGTAACTCATGGTAAAGCCATATAAGGCCCAGGATTGTCCTCTTGTCCAGGAGGAACCCTTTTCCATGCCTTGCCCGCCATAGGTTGCTACTACCCCGCCATTTTCCGGGTCAAATTCCACAATGTGTTCGCAGGAACCGTCTGGTCTGATAAAGTGTTCCATGGCTGTGTCTGCATGGAGCTTAGCTATATGTAAAAATCTTGGATCCTTCGTTTCTTCATATGCCCAATACAATAAAGGTAAATTCATCATACAGTCAATAATTGCCCAGCCTATATTCTTAGAACCATCTCCCCACTCGTTCCAGGCTCTTATAAATTTACCCACAGGATTGTACCTGCCAGCTAAAATATTAGCCGCATGCAGACCTCTCTTTTTGGATTCTTCATTTTTTGTAAGTCGATAATCTGCTACTGCCGTAAGCAACCACATAAATCCTACGTCATGATGTAATCCGTAATACTCTTCCAAACATTGATCCAAGGCTTTTTCAGAAAATCTTCCAATCTCTGCATATCTTTCTTCCCCAGTTTCATGATACATAAGCCACATCATTCCACCCCAGAAGCCATTTGTCCACCAGTTAAGGCCTTCGTTTATTCGATATGATTTATCACTGTCATTAAAACTATCATGGGTACCATTTACTGTTGTATAAGGAATCTTATTCTTAGATTTCTCACTGACCCATGCCATTTTTTCATTGATATTTTCTGCTACGGATTTAATCCATTGCATGTCTTTTTCATGTAACATTACATATCCTCCTTTCATACTAAATAGCTTAGATTCTTCTATATTTATACAGATTAGGTTCTAGACAATAATCAGGCTTAATCTGCAAAATATGGTATTCATTTATCATAGTATCTTTCCATTTAGGGTTCAATGCTTTATAATATGATATACTGACTTTTTCTACTATTTATATTAACTTATGAGGTGTGCACATGATAAAAGTAACTAATTTAGGCTATGATTCCAGGCATAAGACTAAATTTCATATGATAAGAAAAACTGGCGTACCCAATCATATTCTGCTTCTAGTTAAATCAGAAGCCTATTTTGAAATCAATGGTGTTATTACCACTACCGCTCCCAATATGGCTATTTTATTTGATCGTAATACCTACATGAATTATGGCAGTATAGAAAACTTCTATAATGATGATTGGATTCATTTTGATTTCGTAAATGAACCATCTTTGTTTGAGACCCTTCATATTCCCTTTAATCATCCTATTTACTTACCCCAATTAAAAGGATTGTCTAACTATGTTCGTTTACTCGTCTCTGAGAGTCATTCAAATAATCTGCACAAAGAACAGGTACAAGACAGCCTGATGAGAATTCTCTTGTATAATTTGGATTCACAAATAGCAGACCTGCCAGGCACTACTTCTGTCAATAAATATTATCAAGAAATGAATCAATTGCGTATGAATATCCATAATACGCCACATAAAAAATGGACAGTTGATTCCATGTCCGGGTATGTTCATTTAAGTCCATCTTATTTTCAACATTTATACAAAGAAATGTTCCATATTTCCTGTATGCAGGAAGTTATTCTTGCAAGAATTGAACGGGCCAAATTCTATCTCACAACAACAGATATGTCCATTAAATCCTTATCTGATTTCTGTGGTTATGAGAATGAGCTGCATTTTGTCAGACAGTTTAAAGCAAAAGAAGGCCTAACACCTAGTCAGTATAGAAATTTGTTTACCGTTCATTAAGAAAATAAGATGAGTTGCCCGACAAATGCCCTACTTTTTATATTACGATGGCAATTTGCACAAA
>DALYNO010000345.1:0-2865 GCA_031975295.1 Anaerocolumna sp.
AAAGACCTTTTTATAGTAGGGTCAATAAATTACATGCAGGGATTGAAAGCAAGTAGAATAAGAACTGCCAATAAATAAGAAATAGCATGTCTTAAAAATTTATTAAATTATGTAAGATTCGTTATCAGATTTGAATTATAAGCATATGATAGATAAAGAATATGATTAAATTAATATTTGTCCAAATTTAAAATGGATAACAATTAATTGAAGTATTACATAGTATTCATACCCTAAAAGGCGGATGTCAGTGAAGCAAAATGTTAAAAGAATGGAGATTAATATGAGAAGATATCGACATAGAGCAGAAAGATTAGTTTACATAGTAGTTTGGAGTATCATTCTAATACTAGGCGTTAACGTACTGGTAAAGGGAATATTAATCTTAGGAGATGATAGCTTAGCTAAATCCGCTAACACCATGAAAAATAAAGCAGTATCAGCTGCAGTTAATGGGTTGCTGGAATCTGGAGTACCAATTCTAGATTATGTTACAGATAAGGAACAGTATGAAACCAATGGCTTCATATTAAACACTGTTGTTGGAGGTTTTCCTATTAATAGATATGTAGCGCAAGCCAATGAGCTTGTTAATGAAAATTATGTACAGAATAGTGGTTCGTTATTGTTTACATATGGAAATGAAATTTTATTTAATAATGAAAAATATATTGAATTAATTATGAAAGGTATTGAGCAAGCCAATGCTGCAGCAGCCAAGGAAGAGGAAGAGGCAGCAGATGAAGTTATGAATACCGATGCTGCTACCAAAGGGTTATTACCCATGGATATAATTAGTGGGGAGGTTTATTTGGAAGTAGAGGATGAAACAACACCACATGATGCCCAGGTTGCGATAGTAGGTGGTGGCGAGCATTTCACAGTGGATCAGCTTTTGGATAGAAATTTTCTTTATCGGAATTTTTACATATTAGATTCGGCAACTACTCTAAATGATAAATTATTTGATGCTAAAAAACTGCTAGGTGATGATATGACACTAAAAACAGCAAAAGACAAGCCGCAGATTCTGGTATACCATACCCATTCTCAGGAGGAATTTGCTGACAGCAGGCCCGGTGTTGAAGAGGATACAGTTGTAGGGCTTGGTAATGTGTTGGTGGAACATTTGGAAAATGACTATGGTTATAATGTTATACATGATAAGAGCAAATATGATATTATGGGCGGAGCATTGGATAGGAATTTAGCTTATAATTATGCCGGCAATGGAATTAAAGAGATTTTAAAGAAATATCCAAGTATAGAGGTCGTAATTGATGTGCACCGTGACGGAGCAGCTAAACGTGTCACTAAAATTAATGGAGAGGATACAGCGCAAATCATGCTGTTTAACGGTTTAAGCAGAAATACGAAAGGTGAAATAGATTATTTGAAAAATCCTAATTTAATGGATAATTTAGCTTTTAGTCTTCAGCTGCAATTAAAGGGCAGAGAGTTATTTCCAGGGCTTATGTATAAGAATTATCTCCACGCGTATCGCTACAATATGCATCTTAGAAAAAAATCTATACTTGCTGAAGTAGGAACCAATAAGAATACCGTGGAGGAAGCTAAGAATTCAATGAAGTGTTTAGCAGTATTATTACATGAGGTCTTAGAAGGAGAGAATGATAAGGAATAGGCTTTTGGGGTATAATGGGAAATGACCTGACAAAAACTGTTTTTCTTGTAAGAATGAAAGGTCTATGCTATAATACTACAGAAATAACCATTTACCCAGGAGGAATATAAATGACCCCACAAAGCCATATCCGCAATTTTTGCATAATCGCTCATATAGATCACGGTAAATCCACGTTGGCTGACCGTATTATTGAAAAGACCGGACTGCTTACCAGCAGGGAGATGCAATCCCAGGTTCTTGATAATATGGAACTGGAGAGAGAAAGAGGCATAACGATAAAAGCTCAGACAGTTCGTACGGTATATAAGGCAAAGGACGGAGAGGAATATATCTTTAACCTTATTGATACACCAGGACATGTGGATTTTAATTACGAGGTATCCAGAAGCCTTGCAGCCTGTGAAGGAGCTATCCTGGTGGTAGATGCTGCACAAGGAATTGAAGCACAGACCCTTGCCAATGTATATTTGGCTCTAGATCACAATTTAGATATTATGCCGGTTATTAATAAAATCGATCTTCCAAGTGCTGAACCGGAGAGAGTAAAAGCAGAAATCGAAGATGTCATTGGATTAGAGGCACAGGATGCCCCATTAATTTCTGCAAAAGTAGGAATTAATATTGAAGAAGTATTAGAACAGATTGTTACAAAGATATCAGCGCCCAAAGGAGATGTTAACGCACCTCTTAAGGCTTTAATTTTTGACTCCAAATATGACTCCTATAAGGGTGTTATTATATTCTGCCGTATTATGGAAGGTAGCGTAAGCAAAGGTACTTTAATTAAAATGATGGCTACAGGAGCCTCTGCGGAAGTAGTAGAACTTGGTACTTTTGGTGCAGGGCAATTTATTCCATGTGAAGAATTAACTGCCGGAATGGTTGGATATATTACTGCCAGCCTAAAGAATGTAAGGGATACCAGAGTTGGTGATACAGTAACAGATGCTAAAAATCCTACCAAAGAAGCATTGCCAGGTTATAAGAAAGTGAATTCTATGGTGTACTGTGGTATGTATCCAGCAGATGGAGCCAAGTATCCAGACCTTAGAGATGCCCTTGAAAAATTACAGTTAAATGATGCCGCTCTTCAATTTGAACCAGAAACATCTGCCGCTTTAGGTTTTGGTTTCCGTTGTGGTTTCTTAGGACTGCTGCATTTAGAGATTATCCAGGAAAGACTTGAACGTGAATATAATTTAGATATTGTAACCACT
>DALYNO010000345.1:2875-4723 GCA_031975295.1 Anaerocolumna sp.
CTGCACCAGGGGTTGTATATAAAGTGTACAAGACGGATGGCACAGTTCTTGAGATTACCAACCCATCTAATTTACCGGATCCTTCTGAAATTGATTATATGGAAGAACCCATGGTAAGTGCAGAAATAATGGTTACCACAGAGTTTGTAGGAAGTATTATGAGTTTATGTCAGGAGAGAAGAGGTATTTATCTTGGCATGGAATATATGGAAACAACAAGAGCTTTATTAAAATATGAACTGCCTTTGAATGAAATAATATATGACTTTTTTGATGCCCTTAAATCCAGGTCAAGAGGATATGCTTCCTTTGATTATGATATGAAAGGTTATGTACAATCCGAACTTGTGAAGTTGGATATTCTCATTAACAAAGAAGAAGTAGATGCCCTGTCCTTTATTGTACATGGAGAGTCAGCTTATGAACGTGGAAGAAAAATGTGTGAAAAGCTTAAGGAAGAAATTCCAAGACAACTGTTTGAAATTCCGATTCAGGCTGCTATTGGTAGCAAAGTAATTGCCAGAGAGACAGTGAAAGCTATGCGTAAAGACGTTCTTGCTAAATGTTACGGTGGTGACATCAGCCGTAAGAGAAAGCTTCTTGAGAAACAAAAAGAAGGTAAGAAACGTATGCGTCAGGTTGGTAATGTTGAGATACCGCAGAAGGCATTTATGAGTGTTTTGAAGTTAGATGAAAATTAATAAGTAGAAATATGCCAAATAGAGCGGCTGCTACCTGATATAGGTGGTTGAAAGGCCCCAAGATATATAACTATATTACCCCTTTAAACTGAGTGTTTAAAGGGGTTTTCTGCTATTTATATTTAATATAGCATCAAATATAGTTTGAAATAGTATCCATAAAATGGTATATTGTAGTTATTACATATTTTAGCAAAAATAATTACATTTGCAGAGATATAGTGCGTATCATAGCACTAAAGCAGAGGATGAAAATTTAATTTAAGCTAGGGGGATTATGAATTTAAAATATAAGAAAGCAGAAAAAGCTGATGCAGACATTTTAATCAATATTTATAATTTATCCTTCTATGAAGATTACGTTAAGTATGGAGAATGTCCTGCATATGAAAAAACAAAAGTTAGTATGGAAGAATCAATCCAGAAATATCAGAAGCTGATTATATATAGCGATGATATTCCCCTTGGAGCTATCTCCATTGATAAAAAGGAGAATGGAGAGTATTATCTGGGATGTCTTTGCATTATTCCAGAATTTCAAAACAAAGGAATTGGAAAACAAGCTGTAAAATGTATATTGGCCTATTATAAAGACTGGAGTAAAGTAACCCTGATAACTCCTGCAGATAAAGAGAAAAATATTGCTTTTTATACAAAGAAATGTGGATTTAGAATTGAGAGTACTAAGATGAACGGCAATGTCAAAGTGGTACACTTGTTATTGGAGAGATAATTTCATGTACATAAGAATATTTAATAAATATTTATATTAAAGATTAATAATAAAGGGGTTAAATCATGAATGGATTTCTGCTGATTATTCCATTTTTACTTATAAGGTTCGGGCTTTTAAGTATATTAGATAAAGAGGCATTAAAACGTGCAGCTCTTTTTGCTCCAGTCATTGGAAGTGAAAGAGTGGCATACTGGTTTTATCAGATTTCAAATATTTTGATATTTGTATATATATGCACACTTAAGATAACCGCTGATTCACATAAACTTGCTTCAGGTATAGCTATATATGGTATAGGATTATTTCTATGTTTTGGGTCAGTGCTAAATTTCTCTAGACCTACTGAGAATGGTATTAATCTAAAAGGACTTTACCGTGTTTCCCGTAATCCCATGTATGTTTCCTATTTTG
>DALYNO010000346.1:0-4713 GCA_031975295.1 Anaerocolumna sp.
TGACTGTGAAAATTTGAGAGAATCAGGAATGGCAATGTGTGAACAATTGTGCAGTGCGGATCGTACGCAGGTTATTAAGAAAATTGCAGCTATTACAGACAAAAGATTGATAGAAAAACTTAATATAGCACTTATTTATCAACTTGAATTGCGGGATGTTAGGAGTGAGTAAATGGCAAAAGAATTAGAATTAGCAAAGAAATTAGCTGTTCTTGGAAAGCTTTATTGCATGGCATTACTCAGTGAAGACGAGTACACAGCAGTGAAAAAGAGAATTATGAGAGAATATAACGTAGTTAGTTTTATGAATACATAACATATTAGAATGCCGGTGAAAAAAATTTCATCGGCATTTTCACATGTTCGTTCATATTTAACTTTTGGATTATAGTAAAGTCAGAAACAAACATGAAAGGTTTCTGATTTTACTATACTTCAAGAGAGGAGGAGGTCAATATGGCAGAAGTTGAAGTAATAAAAGCAAGTGAAGGTACTGTAACCAGGCGTAGAGATACTATTGGAAAAGGATTGACGCTGGAAAGACAGAGAGTGGCAGCCTATGTGAGAGTAAGTACCGATGGAGAGGAACAGTTACAGAGTTTTCAGTCTCAGATGGAATACTATACAGATAAAATATCCAAGAATAAGGATTGGGCATTTGTTGGTATTTATTCAGATGAAGCAATAACTGGAACGAAGACATCAAAAAGAGATGGTTTCTTAAATATGATTAATGACTGTATGAACGGCTTAGTAGATGTTGTTCTAACAAAATCTATTTCTAGATTTTCACGTAATCTTGTTGATACGTTACAGTATGTGCGTATGCTAAAAGAGAAGAATGTGGCGATTATTTTCGAGAAAGAGAACATTAATACTCTTTCGATGGAAAGCGAAATGGCATTGGCATTATTAAGCACACTGGCACAGAATGAAGTTGAATCTTTATCAGCTAATACAAAAATGGGACTTAAGATGAAAATGAAACGCGGCGAATTATTAGGTTTTAATGGTTGTCTGGGATATGATTATCATCAGGAAGATAAGTCACTTAGCATGAACGAAGAGGAGGCTGATATTGTTCGGTGGATTTTCAATCGTTATAATCAAGGATATGGTGCCTACACTATAGCAAAAGATTTGACCAGATTAGGTAAGAAAAACAAGAAAGGTATCGTTAAATGGACTGACAGTGGCATAAGAGGAATTATTTCGAACGAGAAATATAAAGGAGATTTACTTCTAGGCAAGACTTTTACAGTAGATCCACTTACTAAACGCAGGTTAGATAATATGGGTGAAGAAGATCAGTTTTATATTAAAAATCATCATGAAGCCATCGTATCTGAGGAAGAGTGGAATATGGCTCAAGAAATTCGTAAGAGCAGATATGGCAAGAATACAAGTATTATAGAAGGAACAAGGGAAAAGCAATCACGTAAATTTGCCTTTAGTAGCATGTGTGAATGTGCGTATTGCGGAACAAAATTTTCAAGAAGATCACATCATCAGGATACACAACATAAAAAACCGGTTTGGGTATGTAGAACGGCTGCAAATAAGGGAAAGGCTAGTTGTCCTGATAGTAAAGCTATTGATGAATCTATTCTTGAAAATGCTTTCGTAGAATCCTTTCAGTTATTGGCGGATAATTTTGATGATATCTTAGAGTCAGTATTAGAATCTATTGAGATTGAGTTATCAAGTACAGATAATAGTGATAGATTAAAACGTGTTGATAAGAGCCTGGCAACAGTGGAAACCAAGCGAAAGAAATTGACTGACATGCTCCTTGATGATAAAATTTCAAAAGAGGCTTATGATGAAAGATTTGATGAATTTACACGGAAAATCAGTCAGACTAAGCAGGAGCAGCAGATTTTGATTGAAAATGAAGCTGCTAAGAAAGATGTTGGTAAGAGAATGAAGGAAATAAGGGCACGAATTTCTGAAGTTAAGGTAATGGATAGATTTGATCGTGCTGTATTTGAAAGTATCGTAAAAAAAGTTATTATTGGTGAGGTGGGTGAAGATGGGAAATCTGATCCATACAAAATCACATTTGTACTGAAAGGACTTGCAGATTTTTCAATATCGGATGCAAGGAATCGATACAAGAATTTGCATAAGCAAATAAGCTAATAACAATTATTATTCAATAAGAAGAAAGGGCTGTTTAAAATGAGCACTCAAAACGACTTATTGGATGGTAATGATAGCAACCTAGAGCGTCTTTCTGATGAGGCACCAGAGCAATCTGATATGTGCCTAAATTGGCAGGACGACGTAGATAATAACTTCCCTAATTGTGAACCCGACGCATGTTGAAACGATAATAATGATGACGAAATGTGGTTCAGAGGGCAAGAAGTAGACTTTGACCACAACATGTTGTGGTTTTGGAGCTGTTTTGAGGCTTGAAAACGGTCAAAAAAGTGCCGTTTTTCAGCCTTAAAAATGGAGAAAATATAGATGACATACATAATTTTCGAGATTTCCCCCAAAAAACTGAATAGAAAGTAGTCAAATAGTCAGCGGATTTTATAATGATCCTCTGACTATTTTTCTATCTAAATATTTCAAAAATTATGATTTTAAAATGTCAAGTCTTTTTATAAAAATATTTTACAAGCATAGCAAGGAGGTTTATGATAAGCTACAAAACTATAACTGTAATTCCCCCAGTGTTTAAATTTGAAAATATTCTTGGATTAAAAGATAGAAAAGTTAGAGCAGCAGCTTTTGTTTCTCAAGTATCTAAGCACTCAAATAAATTCTCCATAGAAGCAATGCTAGGTCGAATGAAGTTTCTAGATATTGTTGGTTGGTTTACATCTGAAAAGGGTTATCAAAGAGGAGATTATAGAATCAGAAAAATCTTTGATCTGTACACCAAAGGTGAGCTTGATTTGCTTATTTGTAATTCTAAAAATGATTTATTTAGCTACGAAAGTGGTCAGAGTAGTTTGGACAGATCTATCTTAAAAAATGATATTCCTATTTATTGTGTTAAAGATTGCATTCTAATTAAAGACAGCAATATTATATCACTGTTGTAGCTTAAAAATATCACGCACTAGTTAACCTACAAATGAATACAATATTGATAATTAGGTTAATATATAGTATAATAATATTATTAAATAGTGAGGTGATAATGGATGTCAGCTATTATTATAAAAGAATACAAAGAGCTTCTGCGCCAGAAAAATGAAATAGAGCAAACACTTCCTTCCCTTCCTGAGGGATATATTTCTACGAAAACTATTAAAGAAAAACAATATTACTATCTACAAAATAGAGTAGATGGAAAAATAACAAGCAAGTATTTAAAAGAAAATGAAGTTGATACTATAAAAGAACAAGTAGAACGTTGCAAGAAATATAAAGCTGAACTTCCTAAAATTGAAGTACGCTTAAAAGAACTGGAACAAGCAGCTAAACTAATTGATAAAAGTATTGCCAGACACCTTACCCTGCTTAAATTATCTTGTGGTATGGATTCGCTAAGTAATGTGCAAAAAGAAAGTAGTGCATCCTTTGCTAATGCACTAAATGCCATTGAGGGTGTATATGCTAGCAAAACTACGCAACAGAATATTGATAAGTGGAAGGTCGGAGATGAATCTTTTATTTCTATATTTCAATCCACACTAAATATGTACGGCTTTATGGCGGAGGTGTAAGATGAGGGATCCTTATTTATATGATGATGTAGATATATTAAAAAATCTTGCTAATATCAAAAATCACGATTTATTAAGTAGAGCCGAGGCAGATATAACGAACTTATCTATGCTTGCCGTCTATAACCAATCTTATAAGGTTTTTGATACAAAAACATTGCAAGATATTCACTCAAATATTTTTGGACAAATATACGATTGGGCTGGTGAGTTACGTACAATTCAAATTGCTAAATATGAAGATGTACTGGGAGGAGATACGGTTAGATATACTTTCCCTAAACAGATCAAGAAAGAGCTTGATGCTGTAATGAAGGAAGTAAAGAAACTGAAAAGAACAGACAGCAATGATAAGGATATCGTGTTTCGCTTAGAGAGAATTATAGCAACAATCTGGCAGATACACCCCTTTAGAGAGGGCAACACTAGAACTTGTATTGTATTTGCTGTACTATTGGCAAAACACCTTGGCTTTGAAGTCAATTATGAGCTCTTTAAAACCCATTCGGCTTATGTGAGAAATGCCTTGGTAAGGGCATCTCAAGGAATTTACTCAAAACACGAATATCTTGAACGAATTTTTGCCGATGCAATATTAGGCGATAGGCTTAATGAGGATGATATTTCCGCTACTGTCGCTGGAAACTATGAAAGCATTGGTGAGTATAAGGTTAAAGATTATGTGGAGCGTCCACATGAGTATGTGAAAGGTAAGTAAATGCGTAACAATTAAAAGAAGGTGGTGTTTATAGTGGAGAAACAGAATAATGCTGGTGCAATAGCTTCCAATGCTGGCGATGACTTTCATCTGATTTGGGCGGGTAAGAAATTATTAGATATATTAAAACCCAATAGTAAGCTAACAGCAATATCAGTTGAAGGTCCTACATGGGCAGACTCAATAGAAATTGAGGACGAGCAAAAACTATATTCTGATGTTGTACAATAAAAATTGCCACCCTATTCTCAAGTATTTTGATATATAATAAACAGAGAATAGGAGAAGTCAAAATGGCAAAACGAATTA
>DALYNO010000347.1:0-4683 GCA_031975295.1 Anaerocolumna sp.
AATAATATTATATAAATTTTCCCATATCTCCGCTTTTATATCTTCGTTATAAATACCTACAAACCACATTCCAATTACAGCACCATCTTTGTCTGTAAGGGGAACATAGTATGAATCTGCATCGCGACCTGCAACAGATGCATTTCCTTTATATGCTTCCTTATTCTTTAATACAATTTCATTTACTTTTTCTGAAGCTTTTGTACCTACTGCTCTATTGCCTTGCTGATCCTTGGCTGTAGTAGAAACTCTAGTATCCATCGCAAATATTGTTGCAATTATACCTGTATTACCTGAGAACTTATCAACAATGGTAAAATTATCGTTAATTAAGGTATCTCCCTTATACAATTCATTACCTACAAGACTCCAATCTCCTGGGTAGGTTGAATTAATAATTTCCTCGCCCAAATACGAATAATCCGTTAATTTCTTGCTTGTTTCTTTATTCACTAAATTAGTTACCAATAAATGAAACAAGATACCTGTCAGCGCAATAAATACTGATAATATAATAATTGCAGCCGAAACTATTTTCCACTTTATTTTCATAAGACTTCCTTTTCCTGTTTTTTTGTATCCATATTGTATCATTTTTTGTCTTATTATGCAACCAAAGCTACATTGGTAACATGAAAATCAGCTAAGTAATATTTACCAGATAGAGACAGCTCTCTTACCAGAATGAGTGCTGTTGTATCGAACCTCTTACACGCTGTTTAACATAGTATCTTATGAATGAACTATACCAATTATAGTAAAGTTATATTAATCTAACTCTCACATTTATAAACGGACACCATTTATGTTGTATGTTATATCACACAAAATAAATTAGGTGTCCGTTAAATAGTATGTTATGTTAAATTATATAACCCTATTGCTATTACAATAACATTCATTAAAAAATATTAGAACACAGGAACAACAGCGCCCTTCCATTGCTCTTCAATAAATTTCTTAGTTTCTTCTGAAGTAACAGCTTTGATTAAAGCTTTTGTTTTGTCTGTTTCTTCGTTGCCTTCTTTTACAACAAGAACGTTAGCATAAGTTGTAGCACCTTCTGAATCAGGTTCTTCTGTGATTAAAGCATTTTCGCTAGCTGATAAACCAGCTTCAAGAGCGTAGTTACCATTGATTACTGATGCATCCACATCCTGTAATACTCTTGCAGTTTGAGCAGCTTCTATTTCAACAATATCAAGATTTTTAGGATTCTCTACAATATCTTTGATTGTTGCTTCTAGCCCAACACCATCTTTTAATTTAATTAAACCAGCATTCTGTAATAATAATAAAGCTCTTGCTTCATTGGAAGTATCATTTGGAACTGCAATCTGTCCACCGTCTGGAATAGCATCTATGGTAGCAGTTTTACCAGGATATAGTCCAAGTGGTTCAAAATGTATATTAGCTACAGGTACTAAAGTAGTTCCATTTTTGGAATTAAAATCATCTAAGTAAGGTACGTGTTGAAAGAAATTGGCATCTAAAGATCCATCCTGTGTTGCAACATTAGGTTGCACATAATCTGTGTATTCCACTACTTCAATTGAATAGCCTTGTTCTTCTAAAGATTTTTTAACAGCTTCTGAATTCAGAATAGTTGCATGTGGTTCAATAGTTGCACCAACAATAATTTTAACTAATTCTTTATCTTCTGTAGCAGGTGTTTGTGTTGCTGCCGCTTCTGTTGCCGCTGCCTCTGTTGCCGCTGCTTCTGTTGCCGCTGCTTCTGTTGCTGCTGGCTCATTGTTAGTAGCTGCGTCTTTTGTTCCACATCCAACTAAGAGAACGCTGAATATTACAGCAGTTACAAGTAAACTTGCTAATTTTTTCATTTTTTTCATAATTAATTCTCTCCTTTTCCTCTTTTATCAATTTTTTTAGTTATTATATTTCCAACATTTTGTATTAATTGTACAAGTACAACCAACAAAACAATTGTTACTACCATGATGTCAGTTTCATATCTGTAATATCCAAAGCGCAGAGCTATATCTCCAAGTCCTCTTCCACCTACAGCCCCTGCCATTGCCGTGTACCCTACCAGGGTAATTGTTGCAAGGGATGCTCCCATAACCATGGAAGGAAGCGCTTCCGGTATCATAACTTTAAAGATTATTTGTTGTACATTAGCACCCATAGCTTTAGCAGCTTCTATAACACCACCATCAATTTCATGTAGTGCATTTTCGATGAGCCTAGCCACAAAGGGAGTTGCTGCAATAATTAGTGGTACAGTTGCTGCTTTCGGTCCAATTGTTGTTCCTACAACTGCTCTAGTAACGGGCATTACAAATACCAAAAGAATAATAAAGGGTATGGACCTTCCTATATTAATAATAAATCCTAGCACTCTGTTAAGAGATACTATAGGAAATAGACCACCTTTTTTTGTAACTTCTGATAATATTCCAATGGGTAAACCAAGTAAATAAGAAACAAATGTTGCAGTAAAAGTCATATAAAGGGTTTCTAAAATTCCCTTACCAATCATCTCACCGTGTTCAGCGTAAAGATTACTTATGTAACTGATTATTGTATTCATGCCTGGCTACCTCCGATTAATCTTTGTACAATGTCTGTTTCTGTATCATCGAATACTTCTCTCGTCAGACCTTGGGCAGCGATTTCAGCTTTATCCAGAACTACTACTTTGTTACAAATCTTCTCTACTACACTCATTTCATGAGTAATAATGATTATTGTTACTTTAGTTTCTCTGTTAATCTTTTGTAATAAATTTAAGATAGATTCTGTTGTCATACTATCTAATGCTGATGTAGCTTCATCACATAAAAGAATAGAAGGGTTAGTTGCCAAGGCTCTTGCAATTGCTACACGCTGTCTTTGCCCACCACTTAATCTTGATGGATAGTAATCCGCTTTTTCTTTTAGATCTACTAATTCTAAAAGTTCGTCTACAACTCTATTAATCTCTTGTTTTTTTAATTCTCTCTTCTTAAAATACCCTAGAGCTTGAAATTCTTCATCGGACATTCCTTTGACTTTAAAATCTTTAAACTTCGTTATTTCCAGACCAAATGCAATGTTCTTTCGTACATTTTTTTGCATAAGCAGATTAAAATTTTGAAAAATCATTCCAATTCTTTTTCTTAATCTTAAAAGTTCTGCTCCTTTAGTTTCAGTAATATCCACACCATCAATCAGAATGGAACCACTGGTTGGTCTTTCCAAAAGATTAATACAGCGTATTAGTGTACTTTTACCTGCACCACTCATACCGATAATTCCAAAAATATCGCCATCAGCAATTTCTAAACTAACATTTTTTAGAACTGTTAATGGCTCACCCTTACCGGTTTTAAACTCCTTCGTTAATTCTTTCAACTGAATCATATCTTCACCTTTTCATCTCATATTTAGTAACCAAAGTTAATTCATACTTATCTGATATGATTTGTATGAATAATACTATATAATTTATTTTTTGTCAAGTATATATTTGTAAAGTAATTTTACTCTTTTTTAATGTAACATATGCATTTATACTATACGCAACCGTATTTTGTCAAGTAATGCAATAAAGTATATGTATAAAATTAAGTTAGAAATTTATGAATAAACAAATAACTTTTTTGAACTTCCAAAAAAATACAAAGAAAATCTGGTGTATAATTATGCAACAACCCCTTAGATTTCTTTTCCTTTATATCAAATTATAGCATAAAAAAGTTATTCTCAATTTAATTTGATATAGAGTTAAGTGTGATTGAAGTTGTATTTTTATACACCAGATTATATCTCTGATTCTAATATACTTATTTTTTATTTGTATCTAATAGGAATATTTTATACCTTTATATAAATTAATACTATAAGGAAGCAAGGGTTTTATACGTCTCATAACGCTCTTTAGCATGGGCTTCTGCTCGCGTAAATAGTTCTTCTGCCTCTTTTGGAAATGACCTTGCAAGAGAACTATACCGTACCTGACCCATAATAAAATCTCTGAAACTTTCTGTAGGTTCTTTGGAATCTAGCAGAAATGGATTCTTATTCTCTTTTTTAAGTTCAGGATTATATCTGTACAAATGCCAATAACCTGATTTCACAGCTTTTTTAATCGTTTCCATACTTCTGCCCATACCTTCTTTGATACCATGGCTGATACATGGAGCGTAGGCTATTATAATAGAAGGTCCTTTATAGCTTTCGGCCTCTCTAACAGCCTTGATAAACTGTGCTTGATCAGCATGGATACCAACTTGAGCCACATAAACGTTTCCATATGTCATCATCATTCTACCCAAATCCTTTTTACCAGATTTTTTACCTGAAGCAGCAAATTTCGCAACAGCTGCAATGGGTGTAGACTTAGATGCCTGTCCGCCTGTGTTAGAATATACTTCTGTATCAAATACTAATACATTTATATCTTCGCCGGAAGACATAACCTGATCAAGTCCACCATAACCTATATCATATGCCCAACCGTCACCACCAACGATCCAGTGAGATCTTTTTACCAGATAATCTTCTCTTTCTTTAATTTGAGCAATTAACTTCATCACATCTTGATCCATAGATTGATACTCATTTAATTCATGCATCAGTTTTTTACTAACTTCCTTGCTTACTTCGCCATCTTCCTTATAATGAATCCAATCATTTAAGTGTTCAACAATGTGAGGTTCAATGCTTTTTTCTGTTAATTCC
>DALYNO010000348.1:0-4336 GCA_031975295.1 Anaerocolumna sp.
TTGTGCAAATTGCCATCGTAATATAAAAAGTAGGGCTTTTGTCGGGCAACTCATATTATGATGCCTGGGTCAATTAGCCCAATAAACACTTTATAAGCATTTGACCAAACAGGAAGAACGATGCGCCTATGTAAATGCAATGGAATCGAAGCAGGAGACTTTTTAAAGTGTAAATTGCTAATATTTAATATTTATTGGGCTATTTGACCTGGGCATCATATTATATAGGTAGCTATCTTTCATATTAGTGTTTTGATACACGAATATGGAATTTTTTATTGAGGGTTATTTCTAAATTATGTTATAATACAAAGTAATTGGAAGGGAGATAACAGCATGTTAGAACTAGTAAAATTAAGCCCAACATATAAGAAACAACTATTTGAAATGATGGATGAATGGACGAATAATGGTGAGAAAATAATTCCTTATAGTATTAGAAGATTAAATTATCATGACTTTGATGCTTATATAGAAGGATTTTCTGAGGATGAAAATCCTAAGGAAGAAGAAAAAGTTCCCTCCACCACTTATTGGGGGTATGATAAAGAGCGGGATATATTTGTTGGTGCAGTTAACATACGCCACATGCTTAATGAGCAGTTATTACTAAATGGTGGACATATTGGGGATGGAGTAAGACCCTCTGAAAGAAGAAAAGGATATGCAACCAAGATGATTGGTCTGGCTTTGGATATATGTAAAGATAGGGGATTAACCAAGGTGCTTATGGTATGTGACCAAAGAAATGAAGGTTCTAGAAGAAGTATTGTAAATAATGGCGGTGTATTAGAAAATGAGATTTTAGTCGATGATATCTTAGAGCAAAGGTTTTGGATAGATTTGGCGTAATAGATAGAGATATGATCAGGAATATGAACGGAGTGAGTTTTTATGAAAAGATTAATATATAGAGCAGAAGCAAAAGATGGGTTGGAAGAAGAAGTTATAAATATATTAAAGGATAATAAGACTGCAATAGAACTTGTAAAAGAAAGAAAGGTTATGACTTTTGCGGCCTTTCACTGGAACAGGAATATATTTTTGTATTATGAGTGTATAGAGGAAGTGGCTCTTCCAGAAGAAATATTTTCTCAGGCAGCAGAGTATTTAGTTGACTGGCCGGGTAAGGAAAAACCACGTAAATGGATTCCTATGATTGATGTATTTCACTTTAACGAACCAGTCAGCACAGAACACTGGCTGCGCAAAACCCCTGTAGAATTGAGAAAAGGAAGAGTTGCTCACTTAAAACCTGAAATGGTAAGCAGTTATATATATTATCATTATGGATTGCAGGAAGAGCGTGCTTTCCTGGGTGGTAAATATGAAATAATTGCAATGCATGAAGATTTATTATTTGGTTATCAAGAATTTCCTAATGTGGTTGAAGAACCACTTGCCCAAAAGAGGCTGCAAACGAAAGCAACACCTGAAAATTGGAATGACACTAGAATGGACTTGCATTTTAATCCTTGGGAGGATGGACATCTTTATTTTAAACAGATTGACCAGATCTTTGCTTATTATGAATAGGGTATAAATTGCCTAAAAATTGTTTAGGTTGGGGCTATTTCATCCCAACAGCATCCCATATAAATGTTGAATTGGGAAATGATACGTATAATTATGTCATGACAAAACTATAATAATTAAGATGAGAATAGTACAGTTTCATTATCTTGTAAGTGTCTAAAAATCAGATAAAGTGTAATGAAGCTAGATTAATATATAAACATTGAGTAAAAGAAAATAATAGGAAAGGATGCCACGTAACACTTCTTTTACTCTGAGTAATAGTGGCAAGGGAATATTACAATGAATCATTATAACAAAGAATACGAAAAATGGTTACAGATTAAAAGCCTTGATGAAGATTTAAAAAAGGAACTAGACAGTATAAAAGATAATGAAGATGAGATTAAGGACAGATTCTATAGTGATTTGTCTTTTGGTACAGCTGGGCTTCGGGGAATTCTCGGTGCAGGAACCAACCGCATGAATAAATATGTTGTGGGTAGAGCAACGAGAGCCTTTGGTAAAGTAATTCAAAGACAAGGTGAAGAATTTGCTGCCAGAGGAGTTGCTATAGCACATGATTGTAGAATTATGTCTCCTGAGTTTGCAAGTATGTGCGCACAGATACTATGCAGTATGGGAATTAAAGTATATTTATTTGATTCCTTAAGACCTACCCCCGAACTATCCTATGCAGTAAGATTCTATCATTGTGCTGCCGGTATAAATATTACTGCCAGCCATAATCCCAAAATATATAATGGATATAAAGTTTATTGGGAGGAAGGCTCACAAATTAAATCAGATATTGCAAATTTAATTCTAGATGAAATCTCAAATTTAGATTTATTTGATACACAGGATTTGATAGATTTAGAAAAAGCCAAAGCACTTGGATTACTCATTACTATTAATACTGAAGTAGATGAAAGCTTTTATGCAAAAACCATGTCTATTTCATTAAGAGATGATGAAGTGGACAAAAATATAGGAATTGTATATACACCATTAAATGGTGCAGGTAATATTCCTGTACGTACAGTGTTAAAGCGTATGGGGTATGACAATGTTCATGTAGTAAAAGAACAAGAGAATCCTGATGGGACCTTTCCAACCATTGATTACCCAAATCCTGAAGACCATGCTGCCTTTGCCCTGAGTGAAAAGTTAGCCATGGAAGTAGGCGCAGATGTATTAATTGCTACTGATCCCGACTGTGACAGACTTGCTGTGGAAGTCGTTCATAATGGTAAGATTGTAGGCTTAAATGGGAATCAAGTTGGTGTATTGATTATTCATTACTTGCTAGAATCAATGTCAGATAAAAATTTACTGCCAAAAAATGGAGCAATGGTTAAATCTATTGTAACCGGTGAAATGGGAAGTGCAATTGCAGAATCCTATGGTGTTAAAATGTTTCATGTATTAACAGGTTTTAAAAATATTTGCGCACTACCAAATGAGTGGGATAAAACAGGAGAGTATACCTATATCTTTGGCTATGAAGAAAGTATTGGATACAATGTTGGCAGCTATTTAAGAGATAAAGATGGTGTTTCTGCTACTTTGATATTGGCAGAGATGGCTGGCTACTATAAAAAGCAAAATAAAACCCTAATTGATGTTTTAAATACATTATATGAAACATATGGGTATTATGGTGAGAATACCATATCTATTGTATTGGAGGGTATTGAAGGACAGGAAAGAATTAAGAGAATGATGGTGGAATACCGTAAAAATAATGCAGGTTCTATAGGTGACTCTAAATTGATAAGCATCACCGACTACTTAACACAAAAAGAGATGAATATACTTACTGGTGAGAAGAGAAATATAGATATTGAAAAAACGGATGCAGTACGATTTTCTTTTGATGATGGTTGTTGGTATACCTTAAGACCCTCTGGTACGGAACCTAAAATAAAGCTCTATATTTATACAAAAGGTGATACCCTATCTGCTGCACAAAAGAAACTTAAGGACATAGAAGAGAGGGTGTTAGCAGTTCTTCATGGAATTAATTAATCGATAGAATGATGCCTGGGTCAGATAGCCCAGCTAAACACTTCATAAATATTTTCCACCAGCAGAAAAAACGAATGAGGCTATTTTATCTTTTATAATGGCCTGGTTTCAGACTAATGTATTAATTCAGGAAACATTTTCAGAAATATTTTAAAAATTAAGTTTGAGGATAGAAAACGCTCTGTATATATTGGCAGGGTGTTTTTTATTGCATTTAATTGAAATGTATAATTTTTAAGGTGAAAGTTATATAAAAACTCTTATTCTTTATTTCCAAGCTTTATATTACCATACAGTTAGAGGTATTAACCATAGACTGTAATAAAGGAATACAACCCAGGTGGAAGGAGAGAAGGTATATGAAAGGTTTTTTTAGGGATGAAAAGGGCAATCCAATGTTCTTAGTGGGGTTACAATCCCATAATTCGTCAACTGGCACAGATATGATTAAAAAGACAATAGATGCAACGAAATTGTATGGAGGAAATGTGATTGAAGTTCCAATCTATTGGAATGAAATAGAACCGGAAATGAACACCTATTGCATGGATTCTTTGAAAAGTTTAATTAATGAAGTTAGGGAGGCAAATTTAAAACTTATTATACTTTGGTTTGCTACCAGTAAAAATGGTCATCCCAATTATGCACCAGATTATATTAAACTAGATCCAGACACATATCGTTTGGCTATTGGACCAGATAAGGCCCCTGTACCATCACTATCTGTGCACTGCAGGGAAACATTATCACGAGATCTTCTTGCTTTTGTGGAAGTTCTGAAATTTCTTAA
>DALYNO010000348.1:4346-4664 GCA_031975295.1 Anaerocolumna sp.
AAAGCTATGATAATGCAGATAAAACGGTAATTGCAGTACAAATTGAAAACGAAATGGGATACGCCAATACGGATAGAGACTATTCTCGTTTAGCCGAGGAGATATATGAAAAAGGCGTTCCTTTACCCATTGGGCAAGTGGAATTGGAAGATACCGGATTAGAAGGAATGGAAGAGAAATATAGAAATAAATCTACCTGGAGAGGATGCTTTGGCAGACATGCCCATGAAGCATTTTCTGCTTGGTATCATGCCTGTTATATAGAAGAAATAGCCAAAGCTGGTAAAAGTGTATACAATATACCTTTTATCACTAATG
>DALYNO010000349.1:0-4655 GCA_031975295.1 Anaerocolumna sp.
AAGCTAGCTGGGGACGCACCGGCAGAGCCGGTGGTTTATTTTTATTGTGATACAAGAAGCTGCCGCTTCACGATTTTTCAATCGTAAAGCGACAGCCCCTTTTATATTCATATTATTTAAATGACTAAGATAATTGTTTCATTAATTATTCACAATACTTACAATTTTGATTGGTGATCTATAAAACATATTCGAAATCTTGATACCAGTTCTAGTTGTGCTGGCATGAATAACCTGACCATTCCCAATATACATAGCTACATGGCTGATGTAACTTCCACTGCCGTAAAATACTAAGTCACCTGGTTTAACGCTTGCAGAATTAATACTTCTGCCAACACTTGCCTGACCTCTTGAGACACGAGGAAGAGAATAACCAAACTTCCTATAGATTCCCATTGTAAATCCAGAGCAATCAGTACCGTTTGTTAAACTTGTGCCCCCCCAAACATATGGATTACCTAAAAATTGTTTGGCATAAGCTACCATCTGTGCTCTAACACCTGACACACCAGAAGATACTTCTTCATTCGTTACAGCTTTTAGTAACTCGTAAGTTAAGTCAACATACTGTCTTGCAACATAGCCTTCATCAGCATCAATCTTTACTTTAACCCAATCAGTGGTAACTTCCATAACTTCCATTTCTTCACCAACTGGTACACTTGTCATAACACCACCTAAAAGGCTTTGTTCAGATCTTACATTTAAAGTCTGCGTATTCACAGTTGCAACTAAACTTCCAACTTTTTTAGCTAAGCTTACTGCTTTATCTCCTGTTATTAGGTATGAGCTCATTACATAACCAGTAACTTTACCGGATTTAATCTTGGCCCATCCATTCTTATCTATATCAATGATTGTACATCCTGCATTCTTTGGTAATTTGCCTACTATCTTTTGATCTTCTCCAGGGTCCTTACGAATATTTAGGTGATTATCAACATTTGCAACGCCTAAATTACTGTAGTCATACGCCGCTACGCTTGATTCCAAAGTAGCAATGGTTATCTCAGAGGATGCTGCAACAGTTCCTGAATTATAATAATTGTCTAATGTCACAGTAATACCTGCTATGGCTTGTTCACCATAAACAGTATCCGCGCTTGCTATCTTAGTATTTAATGCAAACATAATAGTTCCGGCGATACATAAGGTTGAAATCTTAATAAACTTATTCGTGTTAATCATTGGGTTCCTCCTATTGACATCCCTTTAATATGTATTTGCAGTTCAACCTTAGTTGTTACAAATATATTAAATTTATTACTTACATATTATAGCAAGGGTTCATATTTTTGTCAATACTATGTCAAAATTAATTTAGAAACTATCCAAAACAACTAAAACTAATAAATTTATATATGGAAACCTAGTACTTTAGTCACTATTTCATTCACAGTCTGTAGAATACTTATTCTATTTCCTTATCTTATGCAGGTACAAAAAATAGTCTAAAACACCCTAATCCTTCTGAACCGACCCCCAATCGTTAAACTTGTTAGGTCTAACTTTTGGAGGTCTAATCCTTCCATTACGTGGGACTAGGGATGTTAAATTCCTTTGAGAATCAACTAAATTTCATACCAAATAATTTCATTTGCATCTAACTCTAATGCAAAGCTACTAGAATCACCAAGGAAGATTGTTGTTTTTTGCTTTTCATAGGTGTTATTTACTATACAATATTTGTTATTCTTTACATAAGCATGAACTTCTACGTTAAAATTTGTGGAATACCACTTATTTATATTATCCTCATCGTGAGTACTCCAAAGAATACTACGATATAGTACTCTACTATTTTCAAAGCTATATGGAAGTCCGCTCAGATAAACAGCTCTACCTTTTCCAAACTCATTCACTGCCATTTGAACTGCTTTTTCCTTTTTAGCAAGAATTGTGGTACCTTCTAATGCATAAATACACTGTTTACCTTCTCCAAAATCAATGTCTTTTGTACAATCTTCTATAATAAAATGATTATGTGTCACATCCCAATTGTATTTATCATAATTCAAAGTAAAGCCAGTTTCCATCTCAACACCAAATACATTTGCTAACTGAATATAACGGCCTTGATATTGATGTCCTGTAGGTTCGCCAATACCAATTAAACCACCACCTTCATAAACAAACTGGCGAACTGCACTGGAAATTATGGCATCTTCCCATATATATCCACCGGTGTGTGCCGTATCACCATCTCCCACATTAATAAGTACATCAAAATTCTTTAGTAAATTGCCATCTCTTTTGATATCATCAAAACTAATAAAAGATACTTCAAATGGTGTTCCACTTAAAGTTTCAATGACACCTGCATAACTATAATTTTCTTTTTGATATAGCGCATGGTGTACCATATGAGCTCCCCACGCTCGCATTTTGCCCCAGCTGTTTAACACAGCTACTCGTTTTATGCAGTAAGGTGTGCTACCTTTAATATTTTCATACAACTCACGAAATTCATTACAAACCGATTCTACATAATTAATAAAATCCGGGAACTGACAGGCTAATTTTAAGTACCCACCGTATCCAATTCTATCAATGGGCTTCCTTAAGATCGCACGTCTTGCAGTAACCCAGTTGACTTTTGCCTCCTTGACAGGATCTCCCCCTTCATAAAATGTATCCGGAAAGAAATAGGGCAGAAATCTTCCTTCTGTATATTTAACTCCTGGAATATCACTAAGGAGGCGAAGTGTACTGCCATTACCAACACTTCCTACAACTGCATCAAGACCAATTGTTTTAAACTCCTCCATAAATGGTTCTGTTCCAATCCAATGGTCTCCAAGGAACATCATTGCCTCTTTGCCATATTCATGAGTAATATCTACCATTTCTTTTGCTAATTTAGCCACTTCACGTCTCTGGAATGCCTGAAAATTTTTAAACTCAACACTTGGTATTCGATACTGATTATTATAATATCCCTGATCAATAATAAATTCTGGTCGAAATTTATAACCCACCTCTTTCTCAAATTGTTCCAGAATATAAGGAGATACTGAAGCTGAGTATCCATACCAGTCTACATATTTTTCACGCAACATTTCATCAAACACTAAGGTAAACTGATGGAAAAATGTAGTGTAGCGTATTACATCCACATATGGATGTTCCTCAATGAATTTACGAATGCGTACCATGGAATATCCATGGGTTTTTGGTTGTCTTACATCAAAGGTAATCTGGTGCTCTACATCCTTCCATTCATTAACCACCGCATTATACATATGTACTGGATCCCATATCAAGTATGCTAAAAAACTGACTGTGTAGTTATGAAAAGGAACACAGTTAGTTATCACTACTTCTCCAGTTTCTGAATCATAGTACCAATCATTGGTACTTACTACCAAAGCTGTACTTCTGTCAATTACTTCCCACCAACGTGTTTTATCATCCTTGTCATTTACTTCCATTAGCTCTTTGGCTATTCCTTTTAGTAAGAAAATACGTAAATTGACTTCCGTCGCCGTATAAAAGGATGTCATTATATAGCATTGCTGTATTTCATCTGGATTAGCTTTTGCCCATTCATTATCTTTTCGAGTTGTATAATAAGTACTATATACTTTAGCATTTACAGTTTTTAGTTCCTCTGGATAACCTGTACCGTCACAATCGCGGATAGCATCCGCCCTCCATCTATGTAATAAATCTATAGTTTCGGGAACTACATCTACGTCAGTTGGTATTGTAACTTGTCCATTTAACTTCTTTTCAGTATTCATTTTTACCACCATTCTGCTTCTATTACTTTTTATTTCAATTATTTTATGCATCTTTTTCATCCAATGGACCGGATTCTCTTCGTATAGAAATTTAACAAAAAGTATTTAAAATGCATATATACTGTTTGATACTTTATTATTATTGATATTTCCTGTTATAACAATATAATAAAATAATAATACCACCTAAACCTCCAATCATAGTAACTAAGCCTTGATAACCTATGTTCTTTTGTCCGATCATAATCAAACCAACACAAGCAACGAGTACTATAAATTTAAAAACAGCTTTTAGTGCTTTTATAGTATATTCCATCCTATTAACCATACCTTTCTTTTTTCTTAAAACCATAGCCGTAGACTACAATATGCTATCACACTTATTCTTTTAATCCACCCAGTGTCATACCTTGTGTCAGTTTCTTTTGTACCATAATATAAAGAATCATTGTTGGTAACATAACAAGCACAAGCCCGGCATACATACGACCATATTGTGCTGCAGCATTCTGTGCTTTCATAAGATTCATCAGTCCAACCGGAAGGGTTTTACCGCCATCCGGGTCTGTTAGCAGTGTAATTGCAATAATGTACTCATTCCAAAATGATAGGAAGTTAAATAGAATTACCGTTATAATACTTGGTTTTGCCATAGGTAATATAACTTTTAACATTGTTCTAAGATATCCGCTCCCGTCAATATAGGCGGCTTCTTCATAAGTCTTTGGTATTGTAACAAAATATCCAGATAATAAATAAATCGTAAAGGGAAGTGCAGTAGCAGCATAAACAACAGCTAAAACATAGATATTATTCAAGAAAAAAGGTGAGTATCCCCAGCTTTTTAGTGCTTTATCCCCATCAACAAACATTAAAAAAATTGGTACTACAATGTAGTTGACATTAATA
>DALYNO010000350.1:0-4633 GCA_031975295.1 Anaerocolumna sp.
TTTTTTGCGCCGCGCCCTATATTGTTTTTAGAAAACTACCCCCTTTGGCAGCTCCTACCACGGGATAGCACCCATACTGGGCGCGGCGCAAAAAAAATGTCGTTCACAATTTGTGACGACACCTTTGCCTTATATCATTATTATATATTATATATGAATCCGTGCGTCTTGCTTCGAATGAATACCATGGGCGTTACTCCTACAGTTAACTCGGTCCAGGCACCCTTACGGCACACAAGAGTTTTCGCTTAGTGCTGCTTCATTCCTGACCTGACACGGTTCACGAATTCCTGTTGCGCAAGACCCAGACGTCAACATCACTTATAGAAGGCAGCCCCACAATAAAGCACCCTAGGCAAGACATCACCCCTGCTGTAGCGGATTGCAGGTACAGGGCACCGCTGTCTCCCCGGCTGCACGGAAATTTTATGACTTATTTAAATTACATGGCGAGTTTAAATTTAAACTTGCGAAACTCAGTATATAACCTTTTAGGGGAAAAGTCAAGTAAAATGATATCTTTCACAAAATCTATCGTTCTATGAAATACTTGATTTTTCAACATTATTGATACTTTCACTTCTTTTCCTGCTTTCCTTTTCCAGTCTGTTTCTTTCTCTTAGACCGACAAAAAAGTCCTGTAGTACCTTCTTACATTCCTCCTCCATCACTCCTGTAGTAATCTGGACCTGATGGTTAAATTCCTCCATCTGGAGTATATTTAGAATTGAACCGGCACACCCTGCTTTGGGGTTCATAGTACCTACAACCACTTCTTTCATTCTTGCTTGTACAATTGCTCCGGCACACATTTGGCAGGGTTCTAGCGTAACATACATGGTGCATTCCTCCAGACGCCAATCCCCTATTACTTTACTAGCTTTTTGAATAGCGAGTAGTTCTGCGTGTGCTAGTGTTGTTTTTTTAGTATTTCTCTTATTATATCCTTTACCAATAATTTTATCCTCATATACAATCACACAACCAATTGGTACTTCTCCCAGCTTGGCTGCTTTTTTGGCTTCTTTTATCGCTTCTTTCATATATTTTAAATTCATTTCATGTTCCTTCTGATTCTATCATAGACTAAAGTAGATGGTAATCCCCACTGGACGAAATCCCAATTTATATGCTATATTTATAATACCATGAAGATGAACTCTGGGCAAGTCATAGGTCTTATGTTATAGGTTTACTTACTAACTTGGGTGGTAATAAAGACTTGATTGACACCAAGTCATAGTTGTTGTATGTTTACGAGAAAATATTGGGAAGGAAAAATGCCATGTACAGATTCTTTCAATGGCTTTGTTATGGCAGTATCACCTTTGTAAGCAAATGTGATATCAGTGGGTATACTTATGAATATTTATGGTTTTAACAAAACAACGCTTTTAGATTATCCCGGTAAGCTTGCTGCCACAATCTTTTTAGGGGGCTGTAATTTCAGGTGTCCATTTTGTCATAATTCTTCTTTGGTATTTTTACCAGATTCTTTAGAAATAATAAAGGAAGAAACCATATTTCATACATTAAATGCCAGAAAAGGTATCCTGGAAGGCATATGCATAACAGGCGGAGAACCTACCTTGTCTCCTGATTTGTGTGAATTTATTACTAAAATTAAAAATCTTGGATATTTAGTTAAACTAGATACGAATGGCAGTAACCCAAAGAAGCTAAAAGAATTGGTAACCATGGGGTTAATCGATTATGTTGCTATGGATATTAAGAATACCAAAGAAAAATATAGATCAAGTGCAGGCCTTGGTTCTTTAGCACTTCCACCTATCTTAGAGAGTGTGGATTATTTATTATCCAGTCCTGTCAGTTATGAATTTAGAACTACCGTAGTCAAAGAATTGCATACCTCTAAAGATTTATTCGATATTGGACTATGGATTAAGGGTGCAAAAGCTTATTATTTACAGGTTTACGAAGATTCAGAGGATGTGATAAACCCTGGTTATAGTAGCTATTCCCCAAAAGAAATGCATGCATTTTGCCATATGCTGAAACCCTATGCACAAACAGTGAGTTTACGCGGAATTGATTAAAACCTCAGAATTAAATTTGAATAAAGTAGCTAAAAGATAAGAGTGAGAGAAAATTCAGGTACAGAAAGGAACGCCACATTGGTTCTTTCACTCAAATTATTTGTGGCTGTAACACATCTACCAACAAATGTGTTAACAAAGGGTGTATTTATGCAAATGACTTTTAATACAGAACGTTTAGCACTAAATATATTACATCCTAATGATGCAGAGAAAGTCTTAGCTTTCTATGAGGAAAATAGGGAACATTTTGAGCCCTGGGAACCAGATAGGGATATGAATTTTTATACCCTGCCCTATCAGCGACTATCTTTATCCATAGAGTATAATTTAATGCAGCAATCAAAACTTTTAAGATATTGGGTCACACTACCAGATAACCCAGAAACTTTAATTGGCTCCATTAATTTTTACAACATTGTGAAGGGATCATACTATACCTGCCAGTTAGGTTATAAATTTGACCAAAAATTTAATGGAAAGGGATTCGCCTTTGAAAGTGTAAAGGCCTGTATGGATATTTTGTTTGAGGAACAAAAATTACACAGAGTTGAAGCAAACATTATGCCTTCTAATCTTCGTTCCATTCACTTAATACAAAAATTAGGTTTTATCTATGAGGGTCTGTCTAAAGCAAATATAAAAATTAACCACAGTTGGGAAGATCATATTCGTTACGCTTATATAAATCCTAATTTTGAAGAATAAGAAAGAGGGCAACCCCCGGTCCCCTCTTTTTTATAAATTAATAAATCAGTTTAATACAATGGGAATATACCAATAACCAAATTCCCCGGTTCTCTGGGTTTTTCTCTTTGTACATTTAAAATTTTCAAATCCAAACATTTTAGCCATAAACTTTTCTCTGTTGTGATAGATACCAGGTACTCCAAGAATATAACTATAACCATTCTTGTCATTGGTTCTGGCAAAAATCAAATGTCTATAACTATAATAACCATGAAGCAAAAAGCTGTTATTTCCTAATCCCCAGAATTCAGTTGGCAGTAATCCTATATCCTTTGGTTCTATTCTTGCACTCCATGCAATTTCATTATCTTCAAAGGGATACATTCTAGGAAAACTTTTATAGATTTGCTTTGCAAGGGGATGATCTTCAAATATTATGGTGGAAGTCTCTTTTGCTTCTGCCTTATTCTCCTCTGCTTTGTTCTCCTCTGCATTGTTCTCCTCTGCCTTTTTCTCTTCCGCCTTATTTTCGTCTAACTTAATAGATTCCGGTTTATTTTCCTCCACCTGATTCACTTCAGAATGAATACTATTTGCCTTATTTTCTGTCTTTTCACTCTCTGTGGCAATATTTTCATCTAACAGATCTGGTGATTTTTGATTATTTTCTATAACCTGACTGGTGTTATAAGATACCGGTGCTTCTTTGACATGTTTACTGCCCATAGACTTATCTTCTTCTGATATCTTAGTTTCATTGTTTGGTTTTTCCATGGGACTGTTTTGTAAGATGTCCTTATTATTTTCCAGCAGCTCTTTAGATAATAGGTCTTCTTCAAGGCTGTTATTGGCGCTGTCTAAGACATGCTTTAGATTTGGAGTCAATAAATCGTTAAGAGGCTCCTCTATTGGTGTATGTACTTTCTCGTGACCTTCTTTCTTAAAGTAAATAACATTGTCTGCTTTGTCCTTTAACTGCTCTTTTGGAGAAGCAAGTACAGTAGAAACAGTTGCAGCTTTTATATCAGTCTGATTATTAGCCATAGCACTGGACTCTTCCGCTTTTTTTGTATTACGACGGTCCATTGCAAAAACCTTGGACATTACAACAGGTTTGCTATCCCACTCTGTTGCAAAGAACTTTCTTTCCGTATAAAAAAGTACAATTCCGCTCATATCATCAAGCCCATAAGGTGTATTGTTTATATGAGCAGATTCCGTGATTGTTTTAAAATCTCCATTACCGTTTTTAATTTGAAACGTACCAAGCATGATTCCTTCCATGTCTTCTGCTTCTCTTCTAAAAAGATACACCTTTAGCTGTTTTTCATTTAAACTGGGAGCAGTTATATGAATGGTGTATTTACATTGCCCATTTCGTGATTCCACTCGGGCATACCCCACATTATTCCGTTTCATTCCATCCTCATAGTTATACATGTAAGAAACCAATCTTTTATAGTCAGGCATATTACTCTCATCTCCCTTTTTACTTGTGCATGACAGTATCAAATTGTATTTGGGACTTGTCACTCCACTATCATCTTATATTAAATATATTCTTGGGATGAAAATATATGCCTTATAAAAGTTGTAATGTACACCAAATCTTAGATGTCCATAAAAATACACCCTACAAAATGCAGGTTTTTATCATGCACTTTGTAGGGTGTTTCCTTCTTGATTTCATTTGACTACGGTTTACGGTAATATGAAGTTATATAGATTCCTAAGTAGTTCCTGGGTTTATCACTTCTGTTTCTATTGTTTAGAATAATGCGGCAACCAAGTCATTTACAACTTTTCCGTCAGCTTTGCCTTTTACTTTAGGCATAAGTTCCTTCATGATTCTACCCTTATCTTTTGCTGATGGTTCTGTAATTCCA
>DALYNO010000351.1:0-4631 GCA_031975295.1 Anaerocolumna sp.
GAAAGGAAAATAATCCAATCACCTCTTTAAGAGGATAATTGGATTATACGTGAATACAATGTTTGAACAATCAGAACTAATCTTTGACTATATTATTATTGGTACAGGTCCATCCGGTGCCGTTATGGCTAAGACCCTGTCCGATAATTTTAATATTTCGGTATTGGTACTAGAAGCTGGAGATAATAATACAAATGAACTTCCAATACAAAGAATATCAAATGAGCTTTGGAGATATTCCTCTAGATACTTTTGGCAGGGGCGAACTGTTATGCAGCAGCATGTTAATAACAGACTATTTAATTGGACCACTGGCAGGACTCTTGGGGGCGGTTCTTCTGTAAATGGTGGTCAATATGTTCGTCCCAGTACTTTTGTTATGAATGATTGGGAAGATTCCTTTGGTCCTCTTTGGTCTTTCGCTAATTCCGTCAAAAGTTTTTCAGAATTAGAAAATTACTTTGGCGAGACTAATTCACCTTTTGCAAGAGGTTATAATGGTCCCCTTGATATTAGCCAAATACCAACCTATATACCAAACCTCACGCAAAAAGTAACAACTGCAATTTCAAACGGAACAGGATATCCGATTATCCTTGATTATAACGACCCAAATACCCCCATCGGGGTATTTTATCAGTGGCAGTTATATCAGCAGCCAAATGGGAACAGAGAAAGTTCTGCTACTGCTTTTTTATCCTCTGAGATTATGACTCCTGATGGCATAGGAGTGAATGGCAGAAAGTTAAGGGTATTAATGGAAGCTACTGCCCTAAGAATTCACTTTGATGAAAATAATGTGGCAATTGGTGTCTCTTTTTTACTAGAAGGTTATTGCTACATGGCATATGCCACAAATAAAGTTATTATTAGTGCAAATATTAACAGTTCAGCACTTTTAATGCTCTCAGGTATTGGACCTACTGAACTTATAGAATTCGCAGGTATTAAAACCCTGGTGAACAGCCCGAAAGTCGGTGATAACCTGGTGAATCATTTAATTAATACCGTAACTTTTTCAGTGAATGAAAATGATTTAAATGAGTTTTTAACACAGCCAAACCCCTTATATGCTGGCGGTGCTTTTATACCCACACCATTTACAGAAGAAGATAGAAATGTTCAATTAATCGGAGAAGTAAGCAATGGTAATCTTATATTATATGTAATATTTTTAAACCCGCAGAGTAAAGGCTCCATTCAAGTCCAAAATAATGACCCTCTTAAAATCGTATTGGCAGACTATAATTTTTTGGATGTTCAGGCGGATATGGACATGATAAAAGACATATTTAAGACCTATGTGATTAAAATAGCAGATGCGCTTTCAGCTCTTGATTCTTCTTATCAGTTAATATCTCCTTCCATGGAGATTATGAATAACGATACTCTGCTGGAGAATTTTATTAGAAATAATGCTTCACAAGCATACCATGAGCAAAGCTCAAACAGAATGGCTGATCATATTGAAGATGGTGTTGTTAACAATATAGGTGAAGTATTTGGTGTTAAAAATTTAATTGTAGCCGATTGTTCCATCGTACCCTATACCATTGATGGCAACAACTCTGCAACAGCTTATCTGATTGGATATAATATAGCTAAAACACTACTTCCTAAATAATACAAGTTAGGAACTATTATTAAGACGAACTATTTCATCATACCTAGTAAGTACACATTTAGAACATCTTGGTCACTGAACACCGGTTACTACTGTTCACAGATATACATACTAGGTATATAATTCATAAAATGTTTATTACTCTAACGTGAAGCAAGAAAAAGTATTTGGCAGAGTGAGCCGAGTATGATAAACTCTTTATATTGAACCACAATATATGCCTATTTATTGGCTTAAGTCTGTACGAAAGTTTATAAACTTATAATGTTTAAGTGATACTATGAAAGATTATAGTATAGATACTATTTTACTAAGACAATTACAGTTTGTTTAGAACTATAGCTGAATATATAGGAATGTCACAATCGAATCCAACTAAATGAAGATAAAGGTAAAAAATATGACGAACGCAAGAAAAAGATTACAATATGCATCTCCTGCAACCCTAAGTTTTGCACTGGTTTCCTTACTAGCTTTCATTTTAGATAAATTAACCTTGGGATTTACGACCAACCTGTTATTTTGCACCTACCGTTCCTCTTTTACAGACCCTTTTACCTATATCAGATTATTCGGTCATGTGTTAGGACATGCTAATCTTGCTCATTATTCAGGAAATATGGTATTATTTTTAGTTCTTGGTCCCATTTTGGAAGAAAAATACGGTAAAGCAGCCTTTATAAAAATGATTGCTATTACCGCACTTGTTTCCGGTTTGTTTTATATGATCTTTTTACCACATAGTGCCTTACTTGGTGCCAGTGGTATTGTATTTATGATGATTGTTCTCTCTTCTTCTGCCGGCTTAAATGAAGGCAAAATTCCTCTAACAATGATATTCGTTATTATCATATATCTAGGAGGCGAAATCTTTGACGGTTTAACCCTCAGCGATGGCATTGCACATGGTGCACACATTTTAGGTGGTTTATGCGGTGCTGCCTTTGGTTTTACCAAATCACAGAAAAAGAATTTAAAATAGTAGTCAGTTATGTGTATATGTATTAATTATCCTTAGAAGTGTTAAGAAACATTAATCCAAAAACAGTGATTAAACCTAAACCTGCAAACATAACTGCTTTCGTTCCATAATGATTTGTCACTATTAACCCTAACACTGCACCAAGAATAAAAAATACAATGATACCAAAATACTTTCTTCCGCTTACTAAGAACTCTTTATTACCCGTTCTTATATACTGGAATATTAATTCTGAGCCGCTCCTTAAATTCCCCGTACACATGGTGGATGCATATATATTGCCTGCTACTCTGCGGAAAGTCTCAATTTGCATTGCACTTACAAAGGATATCAATACATTTGCTATAATATCCCCTTTGCCTGCTGGAATAAAAGCAACGATGAATAGGGTAAGTAGTTCTATTACTATTACACTTTGCTTCCAGTGAAGATGCTTGGTAACGGTTATACTTTTCATATAGTCAGCAAGGACAACACCAAATATAAATGCTGCAATAGGTAGAAAATAGCAGAAAGCCTGCCAGAAGTTACCCCTGGCAAGCTTAATACCAAACAATATGATATTTCCTGTTTGTGCATTGGCAAATACTTCGCCTCTGCTTATATAGGTATATACATCCAGATAACCGCCTACAACAGCTAAAAGCGTGCCAACTAAATATGTTTCTGACATTTTTTCTTTTTTGGTTAACATGGAAACACCTCTATTTTATACTTCTCTAAATTCAATCCATTCTATTTGCATACCAGATTTCACTGTTTCTAATTCCAGTTTATATATTCCTCTAGTAAGTTCAACTTTAACAAGTTTTTGTCTTATCCATTTTCCATCTGTACCGTTGGTTTGAATGGTAACAGCGAATTGTCCGTTTAAAGATAGATTGGCTGCTGTTTGAGCAAGATCACTTTCAGGAGACATAACACTGACAAATATTCTATAAACTCCTGCTTTATCAACTTTTAAGTAAATTGGCTTTGTAAAATCAGACTGAATCTTTTCATTGGTATTTGTATAGTTCTCATCTGCTGTTAAATTGGTGGATTCAGCATTTATCTGCACAACTGTTTCTGTTAGTACCTGATTTCTGCCAAACACAGGGGCCTCCATAATAAAATTACAAATATTAATAGCACAGCGTTGTAATTCTCCTCTGGTTAGGTTCTTATTCTCTAAGGAAGGGATGGTATTATCATTATTGGCATTAATTTCAGAACCATAATTACTAATAACCATATATAAATCATTTTGAGCTTGCACCATAAAGCTTGTAAATTTAGATTCTGCTTCACCTCCAACTACAGTATCGTTCATCTTAGCCCACCAGTCAGTCATTACAATACCTTTAAAGCCCCATTCCTTACGAAGAATAGTGGTATTTAAATCATAGTTAGATGCTGCCCAATGTCCATTGATCGGATTGTAAGAAGTCATAACTCCAGTTGCCCCACCTTTTACTGCAATCTCAAAGCCCTTTAGATAGATTTCTCTTAAAGCACGTTCTGATACAATTGCATCTACATTGGAGCGTGATTTTTCTTGATTGTTACAAGCAAAGTGTTTTAATGTTGCATTAGAACCACCTTTTATAATACCATTGGTGCATGCTTTTGCAAAAGCACCTGTAATAAGAGGGTCTTCTGAGAAGTATTCAAAATTACGACCATTGAGGGGACTTCTTCTTATGTTCATACCAGGTCCTAATAACATATCTATATCATTGCTTAATAGTTCTTTTCCTTCCATTACATAAAGTTCCTCAACTAAAGCATCATCCCAGGTGGCTGCAAGTAAGGTTCCTATGGGTACCTGCGTTGCTTTATGTCCACTGTCCATACGGATACCAGAAGGACCATCAGAAGTACATGCAATTGGAATTCCATATTTCAGTAATCCATCACTGACACCACCAAAACAAGATGCTGTACCAGGTGTTACCCATGGACTGTTCATCCCTTCACCTCGAACAATTTCAGCAAGTTCTTCCTCTGATAATTGCCCAATAAATGCATCCATAGAAACGGTTT
>DALYNO010000352.1:0-232 GCA_031975295.1 Anaerocolumna sp.
ATACAAATATAGTTTACAATAAGCTAAAATAATTTAGCTACATTAAAATAATCTAAAATAACTAAATTATTTTAAAATACTAAATGTAGGCTTTTATTGTATGAATGAAGATCATGGTAACGGAGAAATCCTATGCCTGTAGTTAGAGGTAAGGTTGAGAGAAAATAAAAATGAAGGGAAAATGCCACGAACAGATTCTTTCAACGTATTATTTGTGGCAGTATTACATCAT
>DALYNO010000352.1:242-4626 GCA_031975295.1 Anaerocolumna sp.
AGGTGTGATATGTGGTGGGAATAAAAATGAAACCAGGAGTCTTAAAACGTTTTGTTGCAATTTTAATGATTACAGTACTTTTTATTTTTCATGTGCCTGCTTTTGCAGAAAGTGGTAAAACTAATTCGCCAGGAAAAGATACTAATGTAATTGATTTGCAGCAAGGTACTGACAGTTCCAATGAACGACTGAATAAAAACTATACCCTTGTATCTGGCGGTTACACTTTCAGCCCTTATGAAGGAGAAGACTTAGAATATCCAGTCGAAAAGGCTTACATAAATGGTGGTGATGGAATTTTAACTGCGGATAACTATCATTATAAAAATAAAGCGCTGGAAATAAAGATTGGTGATAAGGTTAATCTGGTTCTGGATATTCCTAAGGATGGGTTATATTATCTTAAATTTGATTATTTATCAGATACAGATTCTAGTTTGCCTGCCGAATGCAGTCTGACCTTAAACGGGGAGATGCCTTTCTACGAAGCAAGAAGATTACTTTTTGAAAATAACTGGGCATCTAGTGGAGAAAAGGTTTATGACCGTTACGGTAACGAAATTGTATCCATCCCGGATAAAGTATTAACCTGGGAAAGTAAATATCTCATAGATGCCAGTTATAGAAACTCCAAACCACTTGCCTTAGAACTTAAACAAGGGAAGAATGAAATAGGGTTAAGTGTAACAGAAGGAAGTTTATTACTGGGGAATTTGTATTTGACTAAAGAAACAGTAATACCTCAATATGAAAAGGCTGTTATCGATGGAGAAGGATTAATGATTATAGAAGGTGAAAATATTGATTTAAGAAATGATTCATCTATACGTGCAACTTGTGAATTTGACACAGCACTTACGCCTTATGAAACAAAAAACAAAGTATTGAATGTTTTAGACGGCGCTTCTTTTAAAGATGCAGGACAAAGAATAACATATAATTTTGACATTAATAAGTCGGGTTACTATAACCTTGGCTTTGCTTATAAACAATCAGGTAAAACAGATTTTCCTGTATTTGCAGACATAAGCATTGATGGCGAGGTACCCAATACACAACTAAAGGCTTATGCTTTTCCATATGAAAAAGATTATACCAATAGAAGAGTAAAGGATGATGAGGGTAACAATGTTGGGATTTACTTAGAAGAAGGAAGCCACACCATATCACTTACCCTTAACATTGACAACATAAGACATGTACTTGAGAATGTTGACAAAGTTATGAATGATGTAAATGATTTGGCACTTGAGATTACAAAAGTCGCAGGTACCAATAAGGATAAATACAGGGATTTGGATATAGTAGCTTATATACCTGACGTAAAAGAAAGACTAATCACCTGGGCAGAAGAATTAGAAGCATTACAAAAGAGTGTAAAAGTATATAATCCATCAGTTAAAAAAATTGCTGCATTTTCTTCCTTGAGTGTAGCCTCTTCCAGGCTTAGGAGTCTTGCAAAAGATCCTAAGAATATTCCTTACCGTATTAATGAACTTGCTCAAAGTACCAATTCTGTCATGCAGTATCTAGCTAACTTAATTGATGTACTTAATAAGAATGCATTGTCCATTGATAAAATTTATATCATTGGAGAAGATGAAAAACTCCCCAAAGGTGAGGGTTTCTTTCAGAGTATGTATTTAAATACGGTACGTTTCTTCTCCTCTTTTGGTAGTCAGGATTATTCAGCTGCAAATAAGCAGGAAGACCATTTACAGGTTTGGGTTAACCGTTCCAGACAGTATGTGGAGATAATGCAGCGAATGATAGATGAAAGCTTTACTCCCAAAACTGGTATTAAAGTAGATGTATCCATAATGCCGGATCAGAACAAGTTAATAATGGCCAATGCTTCAGGGGATGCACCAGACGTAGCTGCTTCCATTAATTATGCCATACCTTTTGAACTTGGTATTAGAGGTGCTATAAAAGATTTAACTGAATTTGAGGATTACAAAGAGGTTCTAACAAGAACAGTAGATGGACTACATATTCCTGCTACAATAGGTGATGGTATTTATGCTGTACCAGAGACCATTAATTTCTGGGTGCTTTATTATAGGAAGGATATTTTAGAAAAATTAGATCTTGAGGTACCAAACACCATGGAAGATGTCAAAGAAATGCTTCCAGAACTTCAAATGAGAGGACTTAATTTCTATTATCCTACAGCCGGTATGATTGCACTAAAAACCTTTCATGGTACAACGCCTCTTTTGTATCAGTATGGAGCTACCCTTTATGGTGAAACAGCTGGAAATACAGCAATTAACAGTGATGCAGCCATGAAAGGTTTAACAGAACTTACAGAACTATTTACAATATATAATCTTCCAATTGATGTGCCAAGTTTTTATCAGCACTTTAGAAATGGGGATATGCCAATTGGTGTAGCAGAATATAACATGTATAATCTTTTGATTAATGCTGCTCCTGAAATATCTAATTCCTGGGGTATCGCATTAATACCTGGTATAGAGCAGGAGAATGGCGAAGTGCTGCGATATGCTTCTGGCGGAGCTGAGAGCTGTGTTATCTTCAAAAGCAATGAAGAGAGAGAACAAAAAGCCTGGGAGTACTTAAAATGGTGGACCAGTACAGAGACCCAGGTGGAATTTGGTCAGACCCTTCAAGTGTCTTATGGAGATGAATATATTTGGAATACTGCTAATGTGGAAGCTTTTTCAGAACTGCCTTGGAAGTCTAAAGATAAGGATGTCATTATGGAACAGACACAATGGATGTTAGAATCTCCAAGAATTCTTGGTACTTACATGTTAGAGCGTGAATTAAGTAACTCCTATAATAAGGTAGTAGTGAATGGGAAGGACTTACGACTAACCATTGATTCTTCAGTAAAACGAATTAACAGAGAGACAGAACGTAAATTAACGGAATTTGGATTCTTATCGGAAAAAGGAGAAGTCTTAAAAGAATATATAGTGCCCACAATTGAGAATGTGAGAGAAATTTTATACGGGGAGGAATAATTGATGCTTGGCATAAAAAATACAAATAAAATTGGAAGAAAAGAATACAACAATAAGCAGGCATATTTCTTTCTGGCTCCATACCTGTTATTATTCATGCTATTTATAATCATACCAATTGTCATAGCGATTGGTTTATCCTTTACTAATTTTAATACATTAGAAAAACCAGATTTTGTAGGGTTTCTCAATTATATTAACTTACTGACCCAGGATGAGATATTCATGCAATATGTACTTCCTAACACAGTTACCTACGCACTGATTGTTGGTCCCGGGGGTTATGTACTATCGTTTTTACTTGCTTGGGCTTTAGCACAACTAGCGCCTATACCAAGAACAATTTTTGCCTTAATACTTTATTCACCCTCTATAACCTCCGGGGTCGCCATGACAGTTTTATGGAAAATATTATTTAGTGGGGATCAGATGGGATCTATCAATGCTTGGTTAATTAGAGCCGGTATTATAACAGATCCAATCAGGTGGTTTATCGATGTAAGGTTTTTACTTCCCATTATGATTATCGTAGCATTATGGAGTAGTATGGGTGTAGGATTTTTAGCTATACTTGCTGGTATCCTGAATTCAGATGAAAGTCTTTATGAAGCCGCAGCTATAGATGGAGTGAAAAATAGATTTCAGGAAATGATTTATATTACCATACCCACTATGAAACCTCAGATGCTATTCGCAGCAGTTATGACAATAGTTGGTGCATTTCAAAATGGTGCCATAGGTGTACAACTTGCAGGTGCCAATCCCACCCCAGGTTATGCCGGGCAGCTTATTGTAAATCATATTGAGGATTATGGCTTTATTCGATATGAAATGGGTTATGCATCAGCTGTTTCAGTAGTACTTCTTGGAATTGTATATCTATTTTCGGCATTTTCTAAGAAATTGTTTGCGAAAGAATAAAAGGAGGCATTTCAAATGGCTGGTTTTAAAGGAAGTAAAATTAACCCCAAAGGTTTTGAACGGGGACAGATAAAAATCATACTAATGATATTACCTTTGGCATTATTTATGTTATTTCCCATTGTATTTATTTTTTGCCATGCATTTAAACCTATGGATGAATTATTTGCTTATCCTCCGAAGCTTTTTGTGACAAGACCAACACTGGATAACTTCGGAAATTTATTTAAGTCAGCGGCTAATTCAAGTCTGCCCCTAAGCAAATATGTTTTTAACACCATAATAACTACGGTTTTTGTAGTATTAGGTTCTGTGGTTTTATCAACACTTGCCGGATTTGCGTTATCGAAACTTAGATTTAGAGGCAAAATCGCTATTATGGAAGTTAATAATGCTGCACTTATGTTTGTACCTGTAGCAGTTATGATTCCAAGATACTTAACGATTAATACCTTAAAACTAACCGATAC
>DALYNO010000353.1:0-4625 GCA_031975295.1 Anaerocolumna sp.
CAGGACTTAATATCCATAAAACAAAGTTTGCATTAGACCTTGGAGTCACTTATTTAGGAGAAAATAAATATAGACCTGATTACTTCAGACCCAAATTTTCTCTAAAAGATTGGAAAAATACAGCCTTTGTCATGTATGCAAAAGGATATCTAATAGAAGTGAGGTCTGGGATAGAGTTAGGTACAAGAGAAAATCCATATTTTAATCGTATGGCTTCAGCTTTTAGTTCTCATTTACATACGCCTAACAGGATGGAAGATGCTGGTCCTGGCATGGTTAAAGGTAAGGATGGAATCTATATTTCCTGGGAAGTATTTAGGGATTATGCTACAAAAGGCAGCTTAATTTTAAAACGTATGGTCCAATATGCTCTTGATGAACTATTGGAAAATAAGACCATGAAAACCTCATTACCTGCTCAGGGTGTTGTTACATTAACAAAACAGAGTACGAGATACGTAATACACCTGCTTTATGCCAGTCCTGTTAAGCGGGGGATAAATACAGAAGTAATTGAGGATATCGTACCGCTTTATGACATAGAGGTAGAGTTATGTATAAAAGAAAGTATAAAAAGAGTATACCTTGCCCCTCAGAATATAGATTTGGCATTTACCCAAAAAGAGAACAAAGTAAATATTATTTTGCCTAAGTTAGAGGTTCATCAAATGCTGGTATTAGAATATGAAATAGTTGAAACCACAGACAGACATATAAAGGAAAGGTAATAAGAATATATGAATTACAAGGTCTTTGTGAATGGAGAAAAGGCACATATCTATAAAGCCAACGTATTTCCCATGCCATATAATGAATTACAGACTATAGAATATACCCAGTTTAAAATGGATAAGGCTGTAGATATTGTAATTAAATCAGAAACTAAACTGAATGAGGTTATCATACGTCCCTTAAGTTTAGGTATTGAATATACCTATAATCAGTATGAAATATTGATTCATTTAAAAGAAGCTAAGAAATTCTCAGTGGAGATTAATGGCAGTTATTATAACAATCTTATGGTATTTGCTGAAGAGAATTGTTATGAGGATTTTGATACAACAGCAGAAAATGTAATGTATTTTGGCAAAGGTATTCATACCATTGATAAATTAATCATTACAAAGAGTAATACGGTTATCTACTTAGAAGAAGGTTCTTTTATAAACGGTAAAATAGAACTTAATCAATGTAACAATATAACAGTTTGTGGTTATGGAATCCTTAGTATGGAACAATACCCCTTGGAAGTTAGACCAATGTATAATCGCTGTGTAGACGTATTGCATTGTCAGGATGTGGTCATAAAGGATATTACCATTACAGATAGTAATGATTGGAGCCTTAGAGTACTTGGCTGTGATCATGTAACAGTGGATAATGTTAAAATATTTGGATGCAGAGGTAACTCAGATGGAATAGATATTTGTGGATCCAGAAATGTTTTGGTGCAGAATGTGTTTACCAGAGTGTGGGATGATTCGCTGGTAGTAAAAGCTTTTGATACAGGAGATGTTTATAATGTAACATTTAAGGATTCCATCCTCTGGAACGATTTTGCAAGACCAATTGAAGTAGGAGTTGAACTTAGAGCAGATAAGGTTAGTAAAGTAAGATTTGAAAATATTGATATTATACATTCCCCAACAGGATATCCTCTTATGGGAATACATCATGGGGACAGAGCTGAGGTTTCTGATATAGTTTTTGAGAATATTAGAATAGAGAATACGCCAGGAGCTCAGCTGTTTGATATTAGAATAGCCCATTCATTTTGGAACAGAGATAAGAAGATGGGTTATGTGAAAGATATTACGTTTAAAGATATCTACTATGTAGGTAATCCGGGTATTGATTGCCTCCTGTCTAATTCTAGAATACAAGGCTTTAGCCAAGAACATAGTATAAGCAATGTAACCTTTGACAATATATCAATTCTGGGTAAGATAGCAACCAATGCCAAAGAGTGTGGTTTGTTATGTATGGATTACGTAGATAATGTAGTATTTCGATATAGTGAAAAGAAACCCAAAATTGAACTGATTAATGCAGAACTGGAGCTATTAAAAGAGTTCACATTAACTGATAGGGGATTCTATAAGGGCAGTGTTAGAGCTGTTTTTACCAATACTACTAATAAAGATCAAGTGGCAGCATTTTGGATTTTGATTTCGCCTGCTCATGTAGGTGAATATATGAGAGAAAGGATGCCTCTATTCTTAGAGGCTGGGGAGCGTAAAGCTTTCGATTATGACATTGAATTGCCACCAGGTAAATATGTCCTATCCATTCAATCTAATCATGTCAATATAAACTATGCCTGGAAATTTATGCAGCTGGATTTGGTACTGAAAGAGGAAATAAAGTCGAAAATGTCAGAAGAACTTGAGTTTATTAACTACTACAATGTTAGAACCAAAGGAGTTAAATTCTCAGTTTGGAGGGACAACTTAATAATAGAATCGGATATACTAAAAAATGTTAAAAACAGCTTGGTTATTTATACAGCCCTTCCTGTACCAAAACAGGATGATGAAGTATTATTTTCAGTGGAAGAAACAGATTTTGGTGTTGTTCCAGCTGTCTTAAATGGTAGACACGGACTGGAATTAGCCCCACAACTAAGATGTCCACTTGAAATTACTTTAGTCTTCAAAAATGAACCCAAGGTAGAGGAAATCAGACAGGTTGTAATTCCTGGTGATGGCAGTGGCAGAGCTGAAATACCTTTTGACAGGCTTGGTCTGATGAAAGATACAAAAAATTTCTGGCTGGAAGTTGAAGCAAGAACAAATGAAGTAGCAGGCTATAGGTACCCATATTCATTATTCCATTCTGTAATGCCTAGTAAAAGTGCCCATATGTTTGCAAATGTTATAATTCTAGATACATAAAATTTAAGGTTTAATTTTGAGAAGGTAAAAGGATTTATTTCATTTCAGTGATATTTTTATAGGATAAAGGAGAGTAAGATTATGACTAAAATATTATTTCAGGGGGATTCCCTTACAGATGCAGGCAGAGATAGAGAAGGAAAAGAAAATAATTTAAGATTCGGTGATGGTTATGTTAATTATGTAGCGGCAAATTTAATGTGTGATCATCCAGGCATACAAATTTTTAATACTGCTTGTGCAGGTGACAGAATCTCAGATTTATATGGCAGATGGATTGAAGATACACTAAATATTGATTTTGATATATTAAGTCTATTGTGTGGGGTCAATGATATCGGTTACGCATTAAGATTAAACCAAGGAGCAGATGCAGAAAAATTTGAATTTGTATATGACAGAATGCTTTATGAAGTAATGAAAGAAAAACCTCAGAGCAAATTAGTGCTATGTGAACCATTTTTATTTAAGCTAGATATAAATGAGGTAAAGGGCGGGCAGGACATCATTGAAAACTGGGATATTTGGAATGGACATATGCTTGAGAGAAGAGCCATTGTAAAATCCTTGGCGGAAAAATATCATGCTGTGTTTGTTCCCTTTGGAGAGATGTTTGAAAAAGCTTGTGAATTAGCCCCGGCTAAACATTGGTCCTGTGATGGCATCCATTTAACTATGGCTGGTAATGCTTTAATGGCAAGGGAATGGCTTAAATGTGTGAAAGGAGAGGGCAATGTATCAATTTCATAACGAAACGAAAGAGATTACATTTCATAAGTACAATACTCCCACACCTTGGATGAATTATTTGTCAAATGGTACGTTTCATACTATGTTATCTCAAGCAGGTGGAGGGGTAGCATTTTATAAGTCGCCACAAATATTTAGAATTAATCACTACAGATTTTTTCATTTACCTATGGACCGAAGTGGATTTTATACCTATATAAAAGATCAGGATGATATTTGGTGTCCTACCAGTGAGCCTTGTTTGTCTAAACCTGAACAATGGAGTTCCAGCCATGGCATGGGCTATACCAGATTTGAGGCTGTTAAAAATCAACTTACGGTTACAGCAACTTATTTTGTAGGAAAATATGAAAATGCATTAATATGGAATTTAAAATTAAAATCAGGTATAGATAAGAAAATCACCCTTTTTCCATATGTTGAGCTTGGTATGATGGAATTTATGAGAGAATTGCAATGGCAGTGTTATAATAAACATCAACTTTCTGTATATAACCTGGAGGATATATTAGTATACAAATATGGTGTAGAAGATCAGCCAAAACCCAATGAAACTCCCTATGTATATTTTGCAACTGATACTAAAATAAGTGGTTTTGATTGCGACAGAGATGAATTTATAGGCAGTTATAGAAGTGAAGAAAATCCCCTAAGCGTTGAGGCGGGTAAATGCTCAGATTCAACTCTGTATGGTGGGGATCCATGCTTTGCTTTTGGGCTTGAGGTCGATTTAAAAGCAGATGAGGAGAAAGAAATCAATATTTTTCTTGGTACAGCATTAACAGAAGAGGAAGCACTCCAGTCTGTAAAGCATTTAAGACAAGAGGGATTTGTGAGTGAATCCTTAGAAAGTCTTCATTTGGAGTGGGAGGAATTTTTTGATAAATTTCAGTGTGTTATCCCGGATAAAGATGCACAGACAATGATTAATATCTGGAATCCTTATCAAATGGAGAGAAATTTTAGGTTTTCCCGTAATAT
>DALYNO010000354.1:0-4576 GCA_031975295.1 Anaerocolumna sp.
TCTTCTGCTGCTGCATTGTTATCCTTTAAATCCACCAAAGGCGTAATTGTATTAGTCAAATAGTTCTTCGATTGATCATCTACAATGTAATACTCTAACTCATATTCATTAATATCATTACTGTAAAAGTTACTGCGCCATCTGTTTAATAAATAATTGAAATTATAAATATTATCATTTATTTCATCATTATTTAATACGATTTGGTAAGAGTCTTCTCCTAATCCCTCCTCCGGTATTTGAATTGTGATATCTGGGTCCTCTTGTAAATTATCTGGGTTTTGATTATAATCTTCGCCATTATGAACAGATTCATCTGCATCACCGTTTTGGGTGTTATTATTTTCTGATGTATGCTCCTTAACTGACTTCGTGCCATATCCAGGTAAGAAAATATCAGAAGGCCTCATTGCTTCACCTTTGTTTTTTTGTACAATATCTGCATATAAACTATAATTACTACGATTCAATACATCCATAAATACTTCTTTTAATTCATTGCTTGTATCTTGACGAATTCTTTCTTCTTCTGCCTTTGTCTTATTTATTATCCTGTTATAATTGTTTAATATATAAGGATAAGTAAACAAAATGCCTACCACAATAACCGTCAATATGATTACTGCACTTATAAATCCTTTTGATTTAGACATATTTTTCAATTTTATATCCTACCCCCCATACGACTTTTAGATAATTAGGTTCCTTGGGATTGACTTCTATCTTCTCCCTGATATTACGGATATGTACCATAATGGTATCCGTATTTACTGCTCTTTCATTCCAGACTTTTTCATATATTTCTTCTGCTGAAAATACCCTTCCTGGATTCTTCATAAGAAGTGCTAGAATTTTAAATTCTAATGGTGTTATTTTAATTTGATTACCATCTACGCTAACTGTAACTGTATTTTCATTTAACTCTATGCCACCGATGGTATACACATTATCTTCTTTTTTGACTTCTAAAATATTAAGATATTTGGCATATCTTCTCAAATGGGAATTAACTCTGGCTAATAATTCCATGGGAGTAAAGGGTTTTGTAATATAATCATCTGCTCCCATATTAAGCCCCGTTACTTTATCAATTTCTTCTGACTTAGCTGTGAGCATAAGAACAGGAAAATCATACTTTTCCCTTAGCCTCATAGTCATGGTAATCCCATCCATCCGAGGCATCATAATATCTACAATTGCCAAATGAATCTCTTCTTTATCAATAATTTCTAATCCCTCTATTCCGTTAGATGCTTTATACACTGTATACCCCTGGTTTCTAAGGTATATAGCTACTCCCTCTAAAATTTCTTTATCATCTTCTACAACCAAAACATGATAGGAATCCATGACTAATAACCTCCAAAAATAATTTTATCACCCATTTTTCATAACGGCTGACTGCTTCCATAGTAATCTCTCATGTAATTATTATACACTATAGATACAAGCCAAGTCCCCCTTTACTTTTTTTACTTCAGATTATTTTAAATTTTTGAAAGTAGTTTATAAGACTTTGGAAATGCAATCTTTTTTTCCTCTTTCTATAACATTGAATTATCATTTTTCTATTGCTCCTTTCTATTCTTCTACGTTTTTTTCTTATGATATCACATAATTCTAAAGGGGATTAGGAGATAAAATAAAAGAATTTCTAAAGAAAATCATAAAAAGATGTTGGATTTGAGAGTCAAATTCCCATACACTCCCTTATTTCATTCCACAGCCTAATCAAGATTTTGACGCTGGAATATTAATAGAGAACAGATATCTCTGTAAATTAATAGTTTTTTAAATATCAACTTAACAATTGCAAGTTAATTTTTATTATTACGTAGAATAGACAAAATATATGTAGAATAGACAAAATATATTTACATATTATTACATCATGTTAAAATATGCATGTAACCAAAAGATTATTATATGTGTATTAGTATTAACTTTGTATCTATTTAGAAAGGGGTGATACTAAATAAATTACTGTAACCTATTCACTGAGCCAATACAAGGAGGAAATTATGAGTAACTTTATAAGAAGCAAAAAATTAACCATGTTTTTATTCGCAATCATATTGGTCACAGGTACTTTATTGCAATCAATACCAGCTAAAGCAGCTATAACTGGTAATGACAGTCTAGCAAATGCTTATGTACACGGAAGTTGGACTAATACGTACTCGGACACAACCATTATTGAGCCAAATCAGAAAGCGGCATATTTTAAATTCACCGTGAATACTGGTGAAAGGATTTATGCCAAAATCCCCTATAGTACCGATAAAGCCGGAATGTCAATTGACCTGTTAAATGCAAGCGGACTGGAAATTGTAGTAGATGAAACACATGTTTATAAAGCAGGTACTGCACTGGCATTTATGGCTGTAAGTATTAATGGTACAAGTACAGCGCAAACCTTCTATCTAAGAATTAACAGAGGAACTGTTGATACAACTAAGGCTATGTATGTCTCCTATTCATTCTATGACAGAATTAAAAGTAGTTCAAAAGTATTTAACTTCACTGGCACAGCTTCCAATCCAGGCAACAATCCATATGTTGCATCCGGTGTTGATTCAAGCATTTTAAAATTAAACTTAACATCCAGTGATGAAATACCAGATGATGCCATAGTTAAAAGTGTAACTACAGCAGGTACCCAGTCTCCTTCACAAGGAGGTGTAAAGCATAAGATAATGCCTTCCTCCACTGGCACTTGGGTTTCTGCGCTTGCATCAAGTGCTACCAGAGGAAGTTATAGTATAAGTCTAAGTAATGGTATTCCTGCCAAGCAGGAATGGCAATTTAGATACAATGCAACTGCCGGTGCACCTTCTTCTATGAAAAATGTAAAATTAACCCTAAACTGGGAGTATGATCTAGCCGATACAAATTATGAATTGTTTACATCATAACACTATTTAATCAGATAAGGAAGCTTGTCTTCCTTATCTGGACTTAAGAAAGATAAGGGGTTGTATATGCCAATAAATTCAGTAACTAGTTTCGCAAGTTCCAACACACCAACGTATAATTCAGCCAGCTCTAAAAGTGAAGAGACCACCTCTATAAAAAAAGATAATGGTTATTATGGAGCAAAAGAAAAAGCCATGGATCTATTACGCAAACATTATGATAAAATGAATCGGGAAAATAAAAGTTATGCTGACCCTTTAAAACATATAGCAGATAAATACTTCAATCATAATTCACCATGGTTTCGCTCAGATATGACTCATGAAGAAAGACGTATTTCATCAAGAAATGAAAAAAAGATGCTTCAAAGCAACAATTTCACTTATTACTATAATGATACTGCACTTGGTGATAGTGAGCCAATTTATACGGAAATCGAAGATTATAAAAGAATACAACATGACAGAAATGCCATTACTGCTCAGATCAAACAGCTCTTTCAGGACAATCATATTATCATTCCTTCTAATGTCTCATTAAAATTTAGCATAAATCCTTATGATTATACCTTAAAAGTAACAGGCTCAGATGATGAGAATTTAATCAATACTATGGAAAAGATATTAAACACTTGTGAGAATTCTAAAAATCTATATGAACATATCAGTAAAGCAGCAAGAAACAGTGGTGACTCTACACAACTGACCAAAGAAAAGAAAGAGAAACATAGTCTCTATTGGACTATTAAACATGAAACAGGATATGATCTGCGTGAACTTAAACATGAAAATGGTAGATTCTATACAGAAGATGGCAAAGACATCTTAGATATATTTAAAAACCATTCAAATATACCCGCAGCTTACCGAAGTGATGTTCTAGGCTACTATACTCCAATCTTACAAAAGTTTATGAAAACGGGTTTTCATGATGGAAATGATTTGATTTTATCAATTGGGTATAAAAATGGTGAATTATTTGATATAGGTCAGACCAAGATGTTTGGACCAGGTCAGAATGAATCGTTCTGACCCATTATCTTTTGTTTGGTTGTATCAAAATTACTTAGCTCTTCCTTTGTAATAGTACCCATGGTTTTTAAGGTGGCATTTACTTTTGAAAAGGGAAACAAAATTACATAATTGTCCCATCTATTAGTTAATCGTAACACTCTTTTATACGAAAACTCCAGGTAAACCAATTCTTTATTGCTCTTGGAGGATAGTAAAAATAAGAGTTTCTTTGGTTCATGAAGAGGACCAAGAGGTCCATCCAGCGATGTTGCCAGAATCCCTTTGGTATCTGCTCCTATTTGAATCAATTCCTTAAAGAAGGGCCTCATCTTCAAACCATCCGGCAATCTAATCGCTTTAGCGCCATATGCATTTATTATCTGTTCGATATAGTCACCTCGTTTATCAGCAGTTACTATAACATGAACATCCTTAACGACCTTGTTTATATAGCCTAAGAACACCTCCATTGTTAGACTATCTCCGTGCCAGTAGCCAAGTAACTGCCGCTCCTTAATTTTTTCAATTCCATCTATCTGAAAATTGACCGTAGCTTCAAGAACCTTTACGTAAGTTTTAAAAATATTTCCTATTAAAATCGTTCTTAAATTATATTCTCTTTCTTTCATAACTTCTTTCCATTTCTT
>DALYNO010000355.1:0-4565 GCA_031975295.1 Anaerocolumna sp.
GTTAACATTGACTATGTTATTCAAAATGGAGATAGAATCGAAATTATAACCTCCCAAAACTCTAAAGGCCCAAGCAGAGATTGGTTGTCCTTAGTTAGAAGTACGCAGGCTAAGAATAAAATAAACAATTGGTTTAAGACAGAATTAAAAGAAGACAATATTACAAGAGGTAAAGAAATGATTATCTCCTACTGTAAGACAAAGGGGATAGTTCTAAGTGATTTACTTAAGACGGAATATATAAGTAAGGTTATGTCCAAGTATGGATTTCGTGACTGGGATTCCATCTATGCAGCCGTTGGACATGGAGGCTTAAAAGAAGGTCAAGTCATTAATAAATTAAAAGATGAATATGATAAAAAACATAAAAAAGAAATAACTGATGAAAAGGTACTTGAAAATGTATCTGAAATAAAGGAAAGCAAGCATACGAGCAGTAAAAAATCCAGAAGCGGAATTGTGGTGGAAGGAATACATGATGTTGCAGTCCGTTTTTCTAAATGTTGCAGTCCTGTTCCAGGTGATGAGATTGTAGGTTTTGTTACGAGAGGAAGAGGCGTTTCTATTCATCGTACTGACTGTGTCAACTTAATGAATTTATCAGAAGAAGATAGAGCTAGATTAATTGAAGCAGAGTGGAACGTACAGGGAGATAAAGTACATGGAGATTTATATGCTGCCGAAATAAAAATATATGCGAATAATCGTAATGGAGTTTTGGTGGATGTATCTAAGATACTTACTGAAAACAAAATAGATGTTACTTCCATGACAGTAAGAACTAGTAAACAAGGGACAGCTACTATTAGTGTCGGTTTTGAAATAAACGGTGTTGAACAGTTAAGGTATATTATTGCCAAACTTAGAAGTATTGAGAGTGTATTAGATATTGAGCGCACCACCGGTTAAGAGGAATTCTGCTATGAAAATTATATCATTAATATTAGGGCCTGTTGGTACTAATTGTTATTTGCTCATAAATGAAGAAACAAATGAGACAATTATTATTGATCCTGCAGATAATAGTACTGCAATAAAGCAAAAAATTAAAATGGAAGAACTTACGCCTGTGGCTATTTTACTGACTCATGGTCATTTTGATCATATCATGGCAGCTACAGATATTGCGAATGAATATAATATATTCATTCATTCCTATTACGAGGAAAGAGACTTACTTGGGGATTCCAAATTAAATGCAGGATATTTAATTAGGACTAATTTTACCCTTGTTCCACATAAAGAATTTAAAGATAAAGAGATTCTTCGTTTTGGGGGTATGGAACTCTTGGTAATCCATACACCAGGTCATACAAAGGGAAGTGTATGCTTTTATCATGAAGAATCTCAGTGTTTAATTACTGGGGATACATTGTTCAGGGAATCAGTGGGAAGGACCGATCTTCCGACTGGAAACAGCCATACAATACAAAAGTCAATAACAGAAAGATTGTTCAAGTTAGATGATGCAGTTAAAGTGTATCCAGGTCACGGTGAAACAACTACCATAGGATATGAAAAAATGTATAATCCCTTTCTGAGATAAAAATAGGGAGTAGTTTGGAGTTGTGTATGATAACAGTAATAATGAGTACAGATGAATTTGAATATGATGTGTTTGGACTTACTAAGGCCTTTTATCCGGAGACGGCACTTAACATAATACGGGAATTAAAGCAAATCCCAGAGGGGAAATTGCTAGAATTAGATCATCTTAAGGATATAAAAAATGGGATTGGGACTCATATAGATCACGTAACTTCAAAATGTGATTTATTTTTTTTCATATATTTTGATATGGCTTGTATTCATGTACAGGTACAATCAGAAGATGAGGTTCTCTTTTATGAAAATATACCTTCTAATAGAAAAGAAAAGCCTAAATATAGGAATCAGTTAAAAAGAGCACTATATCGCATGTATCACTTTATGACGGATAAAGACCTGCTATGGGGGACTTTAACAGGAGTTAGACCTACAAAAATCGCATATGAAAAATTAGAAGCAGGTTTATCAGAAGAAGAAACCTACCTTTCCTTAAAGGAGGACTATTACCTTACAGGGGAAAAAGCTGATTTAAGTGTTAGTGTCGCAAAGAGAGAATTATCACTTCTTAGGGAATTAGACTATAGAAATGGCTATAGTATTTATATAGGGATACCATTTTGCCCTACTACATGTCTTTACTGCTCCTTTACCTCTTATCCTAAGGAAAAGTTTGAGGCAATGATAGAGCCATATCTAAATGCATTATATAAAGAAATAGACTATGCAAAAACATGTTTTCCAAACAAAAAATTAAGTACGGTTTATATAGGAGGTGGCACGCCTACCACCCTAACAGCAGAACAATTAGATAAACTTCTAACCGTATTAAATGAATCACTTGATATGTCACAGGTAAAGGAATTTACAGTTGAAGCAGGCAGACCAGACAGTATAACCATGGATAAACTGTTAGTACTAAAAAAACATGGTGTGACAAGAATCTCTATTAATCCACAGAGTATGCAGCAAAAGACCCTGGATTTAATTGGTCGTAAACATACCGTAGAAGAAGTTGCTAAGGCATTTGCCATGGCACGAGAAGCTGGACATAATAATATTAACATGGATATCATCATCGGCCTTCCGGGAGAAACCTACGAGGATGTATCCAATACACTGAAGGAAATAACAAATCTGAATCCGGATAGTCTGACTGTCCACACATTAGCAGTAAAGCGGGCTGCCAGACTAAATATAGAAAAGGATAGATATGATAATACAGAGGAGAGTGAAGCAGAACGCATGCTTTCCTTAACCTGTGAATATGCCAGAGAAGGGAATTATCTGCCCTATTATTTATACAGACAAAAATCCGCTAAGAATCTGGAGAATACCGGATATGCCAGATATGGTAAAGAAGGATACTATAATATTTTAATTATGGAAGAAAAACAGAGTATACTGGCCCTTGGTGCAGGGGGACTATCTAAATTTATTTTTCATAATGAAAACAGACTTGAGAGAGTTGAAAATGTGAAAAGTCTGAAAGACTATATTGAAACAATTGATGAAATGATTCTTAGAAAACATCAGTTTCTTACTGAAAACATGAAGGATCTATAATATAATCTGTTTGTACGAAAGGATAAAATATGTATCCAATGGATATAGATAAATCATCCAGCAATTTAGATAGTGAATCCAATTTAAGAGATGATTTGGAAGAAGCCATTGATCATGGTATTTTGGTTAGTAAGTTAGCCTATATTCTTGCAAAGGAATTAAAATTACCAGAAGCATATTGCTATTTCATGGCTGAAGCTGGATTAATACATGATATTGGTAAATTAAAATTAGGAAAATATCTTTATGGCAGAAATAAGAATGCTCTTGTGGTAGAAGAAATGAAATATATCAGAATGCATTCTTCCATAGGATATAAGATATTAATGGATTATGGATATAGTGATGAAGTTTGCAAAGCGGTTCATCATCATCATGAGAATTATGACGGTTCTGGTTATCCACACAATTTAAAAGGGGAGGCTATACCTCTTGGAGGAAGAATCTTGAGGATATGTGATGTGTACGCAACATTAATTTCTGACCGAAGAAATCGTATAGCTTTTGATAAAGATACCGCCATTAAATTAATGATAGAAGAAATTAAAAACTTTGATATGAAATTTTTTCTTGCATTTATTGGTATTGTTAATATGGAAGAATTTCAGGAAATAGATGAATTTGTAGATTATCTAAATGGTAAGGAATTTTCATGGAGCAATATTCTGCATGACGGTTATTATTAATAGTAAGAAATATAAGAAATTATGCCAAGTATTACAAAACTGCCCTATCCGTATAGATTTGGCAGTTATTTTAACATATTAAGTTTAGAAAGGAGGAGAGAACAAAAATCATCTACAAAATCAAGATATGAGTTACCGCATTTAAGGAATTCAGGCACGAATATGTGTTTATTAAACATTATGAACAGTACATCTACATAACACATAGTAAGGAAACTTATGATTGGAGGTAGTATGAATCAAGATAATATGTTGATAAATATGAATTGTATCTATGAATTAGAAGAAAAAGATTATTTTAAATTCCTTCATGGGATAGAGGGAAGTAACTTAGAAGTGTTCTTTAGTAACGTTCCACAAAAAGAACGTCAGGAAGCCAGAAATAAAATTTACTTAGCGTTACTCTCTTACTGTCTAACTGCACTTAAGTTCTTACAGGATAATTCGGGAAAATATTTTGAAGTTGATAAAACAGGAGTATTAATAAAGAATAAAAACAAGTTGACAAGATTTATTGATGTATTGGAAGAGTATATATTTATAGATTATGAAACAGAAGTATATAATGAACGTTGGTTTAACAAAATTATCTACAATGAAATGGATCTGGTTCTAAAGACGAATACATCCATTACTTTAATATCATTACAACTAGAGTATCCCAATAAAACTACTCCTACTCTAGACGCTGAACTGGAAAAGGAAACTAATCTGAGCAATGTGAAAACTTTCGTTACAATCGTTAAAAAGAATCTAACAAATGAAAGA
>DALYNO010000356.1:0-4542 GCA_031975295.1 Anaerocolumna sp.
AAATATTAAATATTTTTAGATTAAACTATTGACATTTCTTAGCTGGACTTAAGTAAAATTTATTCCCGAACACTCACCCTTAATCATATGATGTGAAAATCATTGTGTCAAGTATATTATGCCTGTTAAAATTATAACGGCATTGCTGTTAATGGAACTGGTAATGTTTATAGCTGCTAATATTTCATAATAAAGAACTGGAAAATCCATTATAATGTGCTAATTATTTTAAAAATAGAGTAAAAAATTATAGTTTTAGAAAAAAATTGATAGGAAACTTGGTAATATTATATTATAATACTATAGTGAGAAGATACAGGGAATAATTTACATATGTTAATGAAACATGCAGAGAAAGATTTATAATACAGAGGATTTTCAGCGGGGATAGAGTAGGTTTTAGAGGTCATGAAAGATTTGAAAGGTACGGGTAAGAAAATGGAACGTAGAATTATTGTAACAGGTGCTAATGGACAACTAGGGAGGGGAATTAATCAAATCCTAAACCAAAGAATGGACTTTACCATAATCAATGCAGATATCAGTGAAACTACAGCATATTGCCCAATAAAACTAGACATTGCAAACCCAGTGGCAGTAATGAATTTGGTGCGTGATATTAAGCCGGAAATAATTATTAACTGTGCTGCACATACAGCAGTAGATTTATGTGAAACTGATCAAGAAAATGCATACCGAATTAATGCACTAGGACCCAAAAATCTAGCAGTGGCAGCTGAAGCTCTGGATGCAAAACTGATTCATATTTCAACAGACTATGTCTTTGATGGTGAAGGCAGCAGCCCTTATACGGAAGCAGATAAACCTAATCCTACAACGGTGTATGGTCAGACTAAATTACAGGGTGAAGAGTTTGTGAAGGAATTATGTAATAAATATTTTATTATTCGCACAGCTTGGTTATATGGCGAGGGGAAGAATTTTGTTAAGACCATGCTTTCATTAGCTGAAAAGGGTAATCCAATACGAGTCGTAAGCGATCAATCTGGGTGTCCAACCAGTGTTTTGGAATTAACCAGAGCCATATATTATTTAATGGACACTAGTTGCTATGGAACTTATCATGGAGTGTGCCAAGGAGTCACAACTTGGTATGATTTTGCTGTAGAGATTTTTAGATTAGCAGGCCTAAACCCAGAAGTAATTCCTGTAACCTCAGATGAATATAAAACAGCTGCTAAACGTCCAAAATATTCTGTATTAGAAGACAAAAATCTTGCTGATATGGGTTATTATATGAAACCATGGGCTGAAGCACTGAAAGAATATATGGATAATCTTAAATAAATAGAAGACCAAGCATTTAATTTGGAGAGGCCAGGTATATTAATTTGGCATATATAAATTTTAATATAATTTAAAAATTTATATATTTTTATTTAATATTTTAAATAGTATTAATAAGTTGTAATTTGTTTCAAATATGCAGTTTTACAGGGCTTTCATAGTAAAAACAGACACAGACAACCTGCTTCAACTACAAAAGTTGGCAAAAATGCTTGCAATCATGTCAAGGATATGTTATAATTGTTACATAATTATTAATTGATTATTACTTGACCTTAACACTTGATTGTAATTTGTAATAATTGATAGTTATAATTGAAAATGACTAAGGCTATATCAAGTCACTAAAAGGAGACTATTATGAAATTCAGAAAGTTACTATTGTGTATGTTTGCAGGATTATTTTTAACAGGCTTTGCTAATATATACACATATGCAGCAGAAGAAGGAAATATTGTTACAGAAGAAACTTCAAATAATATAGCAGACCAAGTTACAGACTCATCAATTACACCAACCACAGAAGAAACTGCTGCTGATGTAACAAATGAAGATGATAAAAAAGTAGACGAAATCGCTCAAGAAGCTGATGATGCAACAAAAGAAAATGTTGAAGATAAAGTTATTGAAGAGGAAGAAAATGCTACTGAAGTAAAAGAAAAAGCTAATGAAGTAAAAGAAACTACAAAAGAAACTACAAAAGATACAACTGCAACTGAAACGAAGAAAACAACAAAAAAGACAACTACGAAAGAATCTGCTAAGAAAACAGTAGAAAAAGAAACTACGAAAAAAACTGTAGTGAAAAAAGAAACTGTTAACTACACGAAAGCAGAACTTAGATTGTTATCTGCATTGATTTATAGTGAAGCAAATGCAGAATCTTATAACGGTAAATTGGCTGTTGCTATTGTAGTTATGAATAGAGTAAGATCTGGAGCTTTTCCTGATTCAGTAAAAGAGGTTATATATCAAAAATACCAGTTTGGACCTGTTTCCAATGGTTCTTTATCAAAACAGCTTGCAGAATATGATGCTGGAAGATATACGAATAGCTATGAATTAGAATGCATAAAAGCCGCAAAAGAAGCTTTAAATGGAACTAAAAACATTACTGTAAATGGTAAATCAAAAGATTTTAGTAAATATTTATTCTTTAGTGGTAGATTAAAAAATGCTACATTTAATTTAGGGCATCATCAATTTAAATAAATATTATCACTGTCTTAAAATTAATACGTCCAAGTAATTATTGATTTGGAATCTTAATTTTAGGACAGTTTTTTTATGTTTTCATAAGTAATTATAAGTGTTATAGTTAAGCAGCTGTATAATGTGTAATGATTTGTCTTTCTCTGAATCATCTAATGTAGAAAAGAAAGGTTATAATCTTGCTTCGCAAGATTTGAAATGGTATAATTTATACACGAATATAGTATAACAGGAGGATAAGTATGATAAATACAGTTGTTTTAGATATAGGGCAGGTGCTGGCACATTTTAGATGGGAAGAGGTCCTTAGAGAATTTGGATATAATGAAGAAACTGTGAAAAGAATTGGAAATGCAACTGTATTAGGTAAGTATTGGGGGGAACAGGACAGGGGAGCCTTCAGTGAAGAAAAAGTAGTAGAATTATGTTGCAATCTTGATCCAGAAATGGCTGAGGAAATAAAACATTTTTTTACGAATATAACTGCTACGGTTAAGGAATTTCCCTATGCCGAAGGATTTATTAAAAGTTTAAAAAGCAATGCATATAGACTTTATTTATTATCTAACTATGGTGAGCGCAATTTTATGTATGCTTTAGATAATTTTGCATTTATCCCTCATGCCGATGGGAGAGTGATTTCTTATGAAATTAAGAGTGTAAAACCAGAGCCAGAAATTTATGATTATCTCATCAAAAAATATAATATCAATCCCTATGAAGCAGTATTTTTGGATGATTCTAAAGCGAATCTTGAGGCAGCAGAGAAGTTTGGTTTTAAAACCATACACGTAATGGATGTGCCAAAAGCTTTAGAAGAATTAAGAGAAATGGGTGTTACGTTCTAATATTAAGTTCATGAATCCATTTATAGATCGTAAGGATTATTACCATTCAAAGGGAATTGAGATACCAAGCAAAAGAAAATGATTAAGAAAGGCTGTCACAAATAGATTTTATTTTTCTTTCTATGTGGCAATAATGCAGATGGTTCTGTATTATGTAATGGGTGTAAGATATGAAACGAAAGATAGTAGGTATAATTGCAATGCTTTTAATTGGGAGTAGTTTACTATTAACTGCCTGCCGGAAAAATAATGATAAACCTGCAGGGAATGAGGTGATTACCATAACACCAACACCTACGGTTACAATCATTCCAACCGAAGAACCTAAAGTTATAACGCCTACAATAGCCCCAACAGAAGCAGTTAAACCCAATATATCAGAAGAAGAAGCGATTAAAAGTATACTAAAAATAATAGGTGAACGTGGTTATTTCATCGAAAGCCTAAATAATAATCTTACATTAAATAAAAGTACATATTATGTGTTCCAGGTAAGTGATAGTGGTGAAGTGATTCATCCTAATATTATAGTTGATAAAATGACAGGAGACATTCTATGCTTTTATGCGGATGGAACTACAGCTCCTTTTTCAGAATACCCCTTGTACACAGATGTTGAAGCTACACCTGCTCAGACAGTGGGAGGATTTACGAAGGAAGATGCTCTCAAGAAGTTGGAAGGGATGTCACAAGAGGCTCTTGGACTTGTCAAGAATTTAAGTGAATATACAATCGTCTATGATAATTGGACAAGTTTTGCTGGAGGCAAGCAGTGTTATGGTATTAACGTTTATACGGGTACTGGAACAGATACTGATTTTGTAGGTACTTATTACGTTGCAGTAGATGGAAGTGGGATATATATATATGACATTACTTTGGATGATTTTAAAGAGATAAAATAATGCAATTAACAGCAGAATGAGGGCCGTCATAAAATGAAGCTTTAGGGACATAACTGGTTTAGCAAGTTGTATTCCCTTAGCTACATTTTAGGACAGCCCTTCATACTATCTTTATTAAAATTAATCTAAGGCACGAAATGCTTGATCTAAATCATAAATCAAGTCATCAATATGTTCTGTACCAACGGAAAGTCGTATAGAATTAGGTTTAATACCAGAAGCTAACAACTCTTCTTCTGTCATCTGAGAGTGGGTAGTACTTGCCGGAT
>DALYNO010000357.1:0-4528 GCA_031975295.1 Anaerocolumna sp.
ATATCAGGTGTTACTGATTCAATCAGTTTTTACTATGTCTATGGCTATTGCAGATATGACTTTTCATGGGATTTTGTGGTCTACGATGAGCGGAGTTAGGGATGGGAATTTCGAAATGACCTTACTTATGCCAGTAGATACTATATTTCTTTTAATGGCTAGAAGTTTTTCTGTTGATGCACTTGGACTTTTCTTTGGTGGTGTAACCATATTTGTGGTTTCATTGGTTCATATTGGAGTCCCAACTTTATTTATGTGGCTACAGTTTCTGCTCCTGTTTTTCGTTGGATTATTCGTAATGATGGGGATTGCATTCTTGATGGCAGCTACCTCTTTTAAATGGGTGGGTAATTCACGTATTCCAGAGATATTTGATAGTCTTCGAAACTTTGGGAAATATCCCCAGAGTATATTCCCCAAATCAGTACTGGTAATTTCATCTTATATGATACCAGTTGCTATGATTGGGTATTTCCCGGCTACTGCATTAATGGGCACCGCAAATTTTACAATGTTTATTGCTATTATTCCCTGTATATTTTTTGTACTTTTAGGTGTTATTTTATACCGCCTGATGATACGACAATATCAAGGCGTTGGAGGTTGAGATGGATGCAATCATTACAGTTAATCATTTAGTAAAAAAGTATGAGACATATAAAAGGGGGAGCGGCTTAGCAGAAAGCCTAATGACATTGTTCCATAGAGAAAAGATACCTGTAATGGCGGTAAATGATATTTCTTTTTCAGTAGATCAAGGAGATATTATTGGGATATTAGGGCCAAATGGTGCTGGCAAATCTACTACAATAAAAATGCTAACAGGTACTTTGTATCCAACCAGCGGGAATATTGATGTAATGGGATATAACCCAATGAAAAACAGAAAAACATATGTGAAACAAATCGGTGCTGTATTTGGTCAGAAATCACAATTGATTTGGGACATTCCTCCTGTAGACAGTTTTCGTATGAATAAAGCAATCTATGATGTTTCAGAGAAAGAGTATAAGGAACGTATCAATACAATGTCGGAGCTTTTTGGAGTGGAAGAGTACATTACAAGACCAACTAGAGTACTATCACTTGGAGAACGTATGAAGTGTGAATTTATTATGGCTATGCTCCATCAACCAAAGATTGTGTTTTTGGATGAACCAACCATTGGGTTAGATGTTATTGCCAAGCAAAAAATTAGGGAATTTATTCTGGAAATGAATAAGCAAGGGACTACGTTTATTCTAACAACACATGATTTGGAAGATGTGGAGCAGTTGGCTAGAAATATCGTAATTATTAATCATGGAGAAAAAGTTTTTGATGATTCTATTCATAAGCTGCAAGGAGTTCTTGGTTCCAAAAAAATAGTTAATTTAACGCTGCAGCAACCACTGGGAGATTTCTGTATGGAGGGGGTCTCCCTACTAGAAAGCAAATCTAATCAAAATGTTACATTCTGCGTTGACTTAGATGTAATCTCCATAGGTGATTTTATGGGTAATATTTCTAGAAAAATTGAATTTACAGATATTTCAATTAAAGAGATGCCCATGGAGACCATAATTACTCACATTTATCAATCAAAAAAGGAATGATAAAAAAGAGTAGAAAGGGTGTAAAGCTTTGAAGTATTTGACATAACACTGGTTATTGGATATAACCAGTGTTATAATATCTAGGTTTACCTTTAGATTTGTTTTTATATTCGATAGCTTCTTTTGGACAGCCACAAATACAGGCCATACAATGAGTACAATTCGTTCCCCAGCCAGGTTTGAGGTTATCCATCACTACATTATTTAAAGGACATAGTTTCTCACATTTACCACAGTTAATACATGCCTCAGTGGCATAAAAGCCTTTGGCACTCACACTGGCTTTATAGAAGATAGGATTTACCATACTGCTTATCAATTTGCTTTTTCTTGAAACCTTTTCTTCTGGCAGGTATTCTTCCCTTTTTATTTGTGCACCAAGGGAAAGCATTTGTGGCAAGGCCTTCTTAATAATACTGTCGGCTTCTTCCTTATTTGGGACATCAAACATGGCAATATAATTCTCAGGCATGATTACACTGGCACATCCCAACAGCTTTAAATTCTTTTCCCTACATAGGTTTTTAATATAATGTATTGCGTTATGTGTTTCTGAACCACAAGTAAGAATAAAATATGCTTTGTTATTACCTGTAAATGTGGTATTTCTAATAAATTCCTCAAATACTTTAGGTATTCGCCAAGCATAGGTAGGACAGACAAATACAAAAGGTACTAAAGAGTTATGTATATCCTTACGTTTACTTTTCAGTATCTCATTAACAGAAATCATAGTATCCTGTGTTATATTACTTATAACCTCTGATACATACTTACTATTCCCAGTTCCACTAAAATATAATAGCATTTCATTTCCTCCTATTTTATTGACCTCTTAAGTTGATTTATTTTAGTTTTTTCCCTATGTCTTTTCATATATAGTATTCTAATATGCCCTATTGTCTGTAGTATCTTATTCTTTTCCCATTGATGATTACTTGAGTTCCTGTAATCTGTAATATTATAATTTATGAACTTGAACTCATTATAACATATTTTATTCCTAGTGGTGCATTTGTAAGTAAGGAATCGCATTTTTCAATGTGAAAAATATATAGTACAAGGATTAGGCAATTCACTGTAAAAGCAATACTTATCAAACTATAATTTATATAATTCCATTGGCCATTAATTAAAAAACAATATGGTGGCTATTGTCAAAATAAACAAAATATTATTTCTATACAGCTATAGATATCAACAAATATATTGATGTAAACAAAATTTTACTTACAATAAATAGAATTTCATGATAATATAGAAATATAACTAATTTGTGATTGTATAGGAGGAGGATAACGTATGATTCAAACCGGAGATTACATTATTTATGGCAGTAATGGTGTTTGTAAAGTAGAAGCGATAGGGACAGTGAATAAAGAAGGCATCCCCAAAGATAAATATTATTATACATTAATTCCTGTTTATACAAGAGGTAACAGAATATATACGCCAGTTGATAATTCAAAGGTGGTGATTAGACCTGTTATATCAAAAGAAGAAGCACTCTCGCTTATTGATTCCATGGTGGAATTAAAAGTACTTGATATCTCGGAAGATAGAAGAGGAGAGGAAGTCATAAAAGAAGTACTGGGCAAATGCGATTGCTATGAAACAGCTAAGATCTTTAAAAGTTTATATGTCAAAAGGCAATTAAAAGCAGATCAAGGTAAAAAGCAAAATATAAGAGAGGATAAATATTTTAACTTAACCAAAGAAAATTTGATACGGGAAATGGCCATTACTATGGGAGTTGACATTCAACATATAGAAGATTTATTAATAAAAAGTGTTAAAAAGTCTTTCACACAGTTTAGCAGTGCCTACTAAAGTTAAGAGCAGCTTAAAGCTGTCTGAGGGCATATATGATTGACAAAAGTTTATTTACTACTTATAATAAATTACTAGCAAACACTTCTTTTCATTATACTTTAAATTGGGATGTTAGAATTTGTTAAAAGAAGAAAAAACGAAATTGATAATGATGCGCAGGAGGCAGTTAGAGTGAAGGTTTATGGAGTTAACGAACTAAGAAAAATGTTCTTAGACTTTTTTGAAAGTAAAGGCCATTTAAAAATGAACAGTTTTTCTCTGGTTCCAAGAAATGATAAAAGTTTATTATTAATTAATTCAGGTATGGCACCGTTAAAGCCTTATTTTACCGGACAGGAAATTCCGCCAAGAAAACGTGTAACGACTTGCCAGAAGTGCATCCGTACCGGTGATATTGAAAATGTAGGTAAAACGGCAAGACATGGTACCTTCTTTGAAATGCTAGGTAACTTTTCCTTCGGCGATTACTTTAAAACTGAAGCCATTCATTGGTCTTGGGAATTTCTTACTGAGGTAGTTGGACTTGAAGCTGACAGACTTTATCCTTCTGTGTATTTAGAAGATGATGAAGCTTTTGAAATATGGAATAAAGAAATTGGTATTGCACCTGAGAGAATCTTCCGTTTTGGTAAAGCAGATAACTTCTGGGAGCATGGAGCAGGACCTTGTGGACCATGTTCTGAAATTTATTATGACCGTGGTGAAAAGTACGGTTGTGGTGAAGAAGGCTGTACAGTAGGTTGTGAATGTGATAGATACATTGAAGTTTGGAATAATGTATTTACTCAGTTTGAGGGAGACGGCAACGGTAACTATACTGAACTTGAAAGTAAAAATATTGATACAGGAATGGGTCTAGAAAGACTTGCGACTGTTGTTCAAGATGTAGATTCTATATTTGATGTAGACACAATTAGAGCACTTCGTGAAAAAGTATGCCAAGTTGCAGGTGTTACTTATAAAGAAAATCCTGTAACAGATGTTTCTATACGTCTTATTACAGATCATATCCGTTCAGTTACATTCATGATATCTGATGGTATTATTCCATCCAATGAAGGAAGAGGTTATGTTCTTAGAAGATTATTAAGACGTGCTGC
>DALYNO010000358.1:0-4518 GCA_031975295.1 Anaerocolumna sp.
AAGCAGAATTAAAAGATTAAAACAAATCGAAACTATGGCTGAAGACGGAACTTTCGAAGTTCTTCCTAAAAAAGAAGTTATTGAACTTAAAAAAGAATGGGAAAAACTTGAAAAGAACCTTGGCGGCATTAAAAATATGAAAGAAATTCCAGATGCTATCTTTGTTGTAGATCCTAAGAAAGAAAGAATCTGCGTTCAAGAAGCTCATGTATTAGGTATTCCTTTAATTGGTATTGCTGATACAAACTGTGATCCTGAAGAATTAGATTATGTAATCCCTGGTAATGATGATGCTATTAGAGCAGTTAAATTAATCGTAGCTAAAATGGCAGATGCTGTTATTGAAGCAAACCAAGGTGTTCAATATACAGATGCTGAAGAAACAGTTGAAACAGCAGAAGTTAGCACAGAAGAATTTGTAGAAGCATAATCAAATAATGGAGGTATCATAACATGGCTATTACAGCAGCAATGGTTAAAGATTTAAGAGATATGACCGGTGCAGGCATGATGGATTGTAAAAAAGCACTTGCAGCAACCGATGGTGATATGGACAAGGCCGTAGAATTTTTAAGAGAAAAAGGACTTGCAGCAGCAGAGAAAAAAGCTGGTAGAATCGCAGCAGAAGGTATCTGTGACGCTACAGTTAGCGCTGATGGTAAAGTAGCGGCAATCGTTGAAGTTAATTCTGAAACAGATTTCGTTGCTAAAAATGAAACTTTTAGAGAATTCGTTAAAGCAGTTGTTGAGCAAGCAGCTAAAACTGAAACTGATGATATCGAAGCTTTCCTTGGAGAAAGTTGGGCACTTGATACAGCTAAGACTGTAAAAGAAGTATTAGCTTCTCAAATCGCTGTTATCGGTGAAAACATGAATATCAGAAGATTTAAAAAAGTAACTGCAAGCGAAGGCTTTGTTGAAACTTATATCCATGGTGGCGGAAGAATTGGTGTTTTAGTAGAAGTAGCTTCTACAGTTAATAATGAAGTTACAAGAGAAGCTGCTAAGAATATCGCAATGCAAATCGCTGCAATTGCTCCTAAATATGTTCAAAGAAATGAAATTTCTGCTGACTATATTGAGCATGAAAGAGAAATCTTAAAAGCTCAGGCAATGAATGAAAACACTGGAAAACCTGAAAGCATTATCGAAAAAATGATCGAAGGCCGTTTAAACAAAGAATTAAAAGAAATCTGCCTTGTTGATCAAGTATATGTAAAAGATGGTGATTTAACAGTTCAGAAATATCTTGATGCTGTAGCTAAAGAAATTGGTGCACCTATTGCAATCAAGAGCTTCGTTCGTTTTGAAACTGGCGAAGGCATTGAGAAAAAAGAAGAAAACTTTGCCGAAGAAGTTGCAAAACAAATGGGAATGTAATCTCAGGCTTCAGGCAACTTCTTCGTAAGAAGCTTGCAAAACAGATGGGAATGTAATCTCATATTTTAAAAGAGTGATTAACCGCTGGAAATCTTGTGTTTCCGGCGGTTTTTTTATGGTTTGCGTGTATCGTAAATACCACAGGATTTCTGGGGGAAGTCTGCGCCTTTCTAAGTTATGTAAACATCTATATACTTAGTTGTGAGCGACTAATCATTCATAGAAATATGATGATTTTTTAAAGTATTTAAAATAAGATGGTTGAGGTTACTGTAAAAATAGATTGAGAAAAGGATAATAAAGGATTATAATCTTAATTAGTAATATTAGCTTAACTAATTTAGAAGTTGTTAAATTCAGAAATAATATATATAGCATTGACTCCAACGTTGCGTGATACTGTATTATCTTAACTAGATGATATGAAAGGAGTTGAGAAATATGATGTCTGTAAGTCAAGTCACAAAATTAACGGGCGTAAGTTCCCGTACTTTGCAATACTACGATGAAATAGGTTTGTTAAAACCCAGCGAGCTTACTTTCGCAGGCTATCGCTTATATAATGATGAAGCCTTGCAAAAACTTCAGCAAATACTCTTTTTCAAAGAATTAGGATTTAAGTTGCGAGAGATTAATGAATTTATAAGCCAACCAGATTTCAATAGGATTGAAGCATACAGAAAACAGAAAGAACTACTTCTGTTAAAACGTAACCGTACTGAAAGACTCATACAACTTCTTGGTCGCTTAGAGAAAGGAGAACAATGTATGAGTTTTAAAGAATTTGATTTATCTGATTATATTAACGCATTAGAATATTTCAAACAAAATAGTACAGATGATATTGTTAAATATTGGGGTAATCTTGAGAATTTTGATGTATTGATTCGAAAAGTAAAAGAAGATGAATCGAAAGTTGCCAAGCTTGCAATTAAAGAATTTGGAAGTGTAGAAAAATACACTGAAGCCATGAAGTATAATCTGGAACATTTTTCTCAAATCATGGAGCAACAAATGTCCGAAGATGTCAACGAAATAGCAAAACAATACGAAGAATTTTATACAAGGTTAAGTGCTGATATGGCAAGAGATATATCCTCCGATGAAATACAGTATATTGTCCATGAAATAAATATGTTTATGCGTAAACAAAGGTCTGTAGATTTAATGGGAAACAGTTACTTGAATATAATTATCAATTCTTATTCCAGTGATTATGTAAAAGCAATAACTGATACGAAATATGGTATAGGAGCATCTGATTATATCGTAAAAGCTTTTCAGTTTTATTTAGATAATAGAAATGTTGAAGAGAAACATATAAACTTCAATATATAAATATTTAGATACGATAGAAATAAATGATAGATACTTCATCGACAAGGATCTGAAGAGATATTAATTAATAAATATTTTGAGGTGATTAGCATTAGTGGTGATTTAAATCTTAGCAGACCGCATTATCAATTAAAGTACCAATTGCTTTTATAAGTAAATTATAACTGTATAGATAAATTATTAATGGGTGGTGGTATTCAACTGAATACTGCCTTTTTTAAATGTCTATATTTATGGAATGAACTTTTTATACAAAAATGGCAGGAAATTAATAAAAAATCATAAAATGTAGCACAATATATTATTATGCTAATTTTTGCTTAGCAAAAGACAAATTACTATAAGAAAATAAAATATGTCTGAATGATTTTCTTAAATAAGGAGGAACCACAATTGCTAGTCTTGCTGGAAGGAATAAATTTTTATATAAATCCACCGTTACAGATTGGAACCATATTATTAGTAATTGCATTGATTTGTTTTGCTTTTTTTATACTGTATTACAGGTTTAATCATTTTGGAAAGAATGTAGATTTTAATCAAAATTCATCAGCAGATGGAAATAAAAAGGGTCAGCGAGAATGGGAGAAAGAGATGTCTGCTTTGGCAGAAGCTCATGACCATGTTAAATTGACCGGATACAATTTTGTTCTAGAAGATTATAATCAGAGAGCCTATAAAAATCTGAATAAAATTAGGAATAGAATTTCTGATCTACCGCCTGATATCATTTCCTTGATTCCAGCAGCTAGGTGGCTCTTTGATAATTTTCAGATGATGTACCGTGAAATAAAGAAAAATCGTACGTCAGGTTCGGGTTACACGGCATTACCTATTCTAAAGGGTAAGAATTTCTGTAATTTTCCTCGTATTTATATTGTAGCCAAGAAAATGGTATCTCTTTCGGAAGGACATCTCAATGAGGAGAATATAGCTGTCATGTTAAGGGCATATCAACAGAAAACCCCACTAACAGACAAGGAAATTTGGGTTCTACCTGAAATGTTAGGCTTTTGTCTTCTTGAAGAAACCATCCTAACAGCAGAAAAAATTCTTCATGTAATTGATGTGAAAATGAAAGCAGATAAGTTTCTGCAGAAAAAGCTTAATACGAAGAAAGATCAATTCGACATTTCTGGGTTGCTTTATGAAATAGATGATAGCCTAAAGTTTAATTATTCTTTCCATGCTCATATAATATACCTCTTGAAAAATATGTCTTTTCCAGAAGTGGCTATACAAAAATATTTGAATTTCCATTTTTCAGCACTGGAAAGACAAATAAAGACTTCCGAAGTTTTATCTGAGGAAGGAAAGGTTGAATCCATACTTGAAACAAATATCAGGACTTTAATTGTTAGCCTTAGAGATATAAATGAATTGGATGAGGAAAAATTCTTTGAAAAATATTCATGTCTTGAGGAGATTTTGTCAAGAGACCCAGACGGTGTATATTCAAAAATGGATTCTGAAGCCAGGGGGATGTATCGTGGTGTCATTGTGAAATTATCGCTTCGCTATGGAATAAAGGAAGTGAAGATAGCCAGTGACTGCCTTGACCTGGCAGTTATGGGGCAGGAGGAGCTTAATTGTTCCCATCATGTGGGAGCCTATCTGCTAGGTAATGGATTACCTATATTAAAAGCAAAGATATTGGGAAAAACCATACCCCAAAGAATAAAGAAAAAATTCAATTTTTTAGGATTTTTCTATTTCTTTTTTATGTTCTTAATTATTTTAGGATTGAATACCTTGCTTTTCTTTTGTTTTAAAACCTTTGGAGGGCTGTTAAGTACTTTG
>DALYNO010000359.1:0-4512 GCA_031975295.1 Anaerocolumna sp.
TGTACAAATTGCCAATGAAAATTTATATAATAGGGCTTTTGTCGGGCAACTCATAGGATAATACAAGGGACAAATCAGGACCCGCACACCATGGAAATACCTATATGATTGCCAAGTTTTAGTTGATAGGATTGTGTGAATAGAAATTAATAATCTGCAGGTAGAAGGGCAAAATACATTTTGATCCCAACATAACCATACCATAAAAAATAGGAGGACGAGTGTTTATGGAGAATCAAGAAGAGCTGATGGACTATTCAAGAGCAGAATATATCAAACTTGCAAGAGAAAGCTGTACAAGGAATCTGGGAATGAATCATGCAGGAAAGAATAGTAATCAATATAAGGAATTGCAGAGAGAACAAAAAAGAGCTTTAGCTGCCTACGCAAAAACAGAATCCTATCACGATGCATTACCGGGAGAAAACTATACCCTGCCAGTAATTCATTATAAGACCTTACTGATTAAAGTTATTTGCTGTGCCTTAATTTTCTTATCGGTTTTTATCCTAGATAAATTTGATATTACATATAAGAATTTCAGCAGTAATACGGTGAAAGAATATATATCCTCCACTGGAGGAATTGAGGAAGCACAGAATTTTTTTGTATCGATTTATGAGAAGATAGTAAAGAAGTAAGAAAACTAGTGCAATTTACTGTTATATCAGTTATAATAAATTTCATAGTGTTTTATAGTACAAAAAGAACATAACACATCGGTTAACATAATTGAATTATGTTAACTGGTGTGTTTTCTAAAGAAATGGAGAAAGATGAAATGAGAAAATTAGCACTATCTGATGAAATTTTAATGACTGTGGACAAGCCGGCAAGATATATCGGTAATGAAACCAATATGGTCATAAAAGATATAGATAAGATTGATATTCGTTTCTGTATGTGTTTTCCCGATGTTTATGAAATCGGGATGTCCCATTTAGGCATACAGATACTCTATGATATGTTTAATAAAAGAGAAGACACTTATTGCGAGAGAGTGTATTCTCCTTGGATGGACTTGGATAAAATCATGAGAGAGAAAAACATCCCACTATTTGCTTTGGAATCACAAGATCCAGTAAAAGACTTTGATTTCTTAGGAATTACACTACAGTATGAAATGTGTTATACCAATATATTGCAGGTGCTAGACCTTTCAGGAATACCTCTATATGCAAAAGACAGAACAGAAGAAGACCCTTTTGTTCTTGGTGGAGGTCCTTGTTCCTACAATCCAGAGCCCATAGCAGATTTCTTTGATTTCTTCTATATTGGAGAGGGTGAAACTGTTTATGGAGATCTGTTAGATGCCTATAAAATCCATAAAAAGAATGGTGGAACCAGAAAAGAATATTTAGAAATAATAGCTGATATTGAAGGTATATATGTTCCCTCCTTTTATGAGACAAGCTATAATGAAGATGGTACGATTAAAGAGTTTACAAGTATTAATCCTCATGGAAAACAAGTTATCCGTAAACAGGTAGAAATGAATCTAAGTGATACCTTCTACCCTAAAAAACCTCTGGTTCCTTATATAAAAGCAACGCAAGACCGAGTAGTTCTAGAAATCCAAAGAGGATGTATCAGAGGATGTAGATTCTGTCAGGCAGGTATGGTTTATCGTCCTATTAGAGAAAGAGATGTGGAATTCTTAAAAGACTATGCAAGAGAAATGTTAAGAACCACAGGACACGAAGAAATTTCTCTTAGTAGTTTAAGCTCCAGTGATTACACTGCTCTGCAAGAATTAGTTTATTATCTCATAAATGAATGCAGTAATAACGGTGTTAACATTTCATTACCGTCTTTAAGAATAGATGCTTTTGCCCTTGATGTGATGAGCAAAGTACAAGATGTTAAGAAAAGCAGCTTAACCTTTGCACCTGAAGCGGGTTCACAAAGATTAAGAGATGTTATTAATAAAGGTCTATCTGAGGAAAATATATTAAATGGCGCTATGGAAGCTTTTAATGGTGGTTGGAATAGAGTTAAACTATATTTTATGTTAGGACTTCCTACTGAAACGGAAGAAGATGTAGAAGGTATTGCAGTATTATCTGATAAAATCGCAAGAGCATATTATACCATACCTAAGGATCAGAGAAATGGAAAAGTTAGCATTGTATCCAGTACTTCTTTCTTCGTTCCAAAGCCTTTTACACCTTTCCAATGGGCTAGAATGAATACTACTACAGAATATCTGGAGAAACAGAAATTTCTTAGAAGTAAATTTAATGAACAATTAAATAAAAAGAGTATTAAATATAATTGGCATGAAGCGGAAGTAAGCATACTTGAAGGTGTATTTGCCAGAGGCGACAGAAGAGTCTCTAAAGTATTATATGATGCATATCAATTAGGCTGCATTTACGATTCCTGGTCAGAATTCTTTAAATATGATCTATGGTTGAAAGCCTTTGAAATGAATGGTGTTGATATTGATTTCTATACAAGCAGAGAAAGACAAAAAGAAGAAGTTCTACCCTGGGAGTTTATTGATGTTGGTGTAACCAGAGAGTTTTTATGGAGAGAAAATGAAAGAAGCCAAAAAGCCCTAGTCACACCTAATTGCAGAAAAGTCTGTACAAATTGCGGTGCTAAATCTTTTCACGGTGGTATTTGCTATGATGAAAGAAAAGAGGAGGTTATTTCATTATGATGGTAAGAATGAAATTTTTGAAAACAGGACCACTAAAGTTTATTGGTCATTTAGATATTATGAGATATTTTCAGAAGGCATTTCGCAGAGCTGGTATTGATGTGGAATATTCCAAAGGTTTTAGTCCTCATCAGATTCTGTCCTTTGCAGCTCCTCTTGGAGTTGGGCTTACCAGTGAAGGAGAATACCTGGATGTATCCTTAAATACAATTCTTGATAATGATGTGATGATGAAGATGATTAATGACGCCATGAATGAATACATTAGAATTACTGACTTTAGGATCTTGCCTGAGGGCAGTAAAAATGCCATGTCTATTGTAGCAGGTGCTGATTACAAAATATCTTTAAGGGACGGATACGAATTCCTTAGCAAAGATGAATTTATTCAGAAGTTTCATGATTATATGGAACAAGAAGAAATAGTAGTTACAAAGAAGTCAAAAAAAAGTGAAAATGAAGTAGATATAAAACCACTAATTTATAAGTATGCTTTTGACAGAAAATCTTTTTATGAAGGTGAAACTCAATCTGAGGGAATAAATAGTGAAGATGAAGCCTGTCAAATTTATGATAATGGTATCTGTTGTTATCTAAAGCTAGCTACAGGAAGTGTAAATAATTTAAAACCTGAATTGGTTTTGGACGGTTTAAAAAACTACTTAAAGATAGAACTTAATGATTTTGCATTTCAGGTACACCGAATAGAAGTCTATGCTAACGATACGGAGACAGAGAAGTTAATTCCCCTTCTATTGGTGTAATTCTTATTATCAAGGAGTTTCAGGAGTCTGTATGGGTACAAAATTAATTATTACAAAATTAAATGATATGACTATATCCTCTACCTTTGATGGAAATGATATGGTTCAGGTTTATGCTAATGTAGGTGAGGAAACTATACTTGGTAATATCTATAACGGTAAAGTTAAAAATATAGTGAAAAATATCAATGCTGCCTTTTTAGAAATTGAAAATGGTAAAATGTGTTATTTATCATTGAATGAAGTTTATAAGCCCATATTTTTAAACCCAAAGAAGAATAACAATGTAAATGTGGGAGATGAAATACTAATACAAATAACCAAAGAAGATGTGAAAACTAAGGTTCCGGTAGCTACCACCAATTTAAATTTTACAGGTAAATATGTTGTACTTGTTCATGGCAAGCCGGGGATTGGTATATCCTCCAAAATCCCTGATGTAAAGTTGCGGAAACAGCTAAAAGAAATGATGCAACCTTACAGCAACAACATTTACGGTCTTATTGTGCGCACCAATGCTGCTTTTGTTACCAAGGAGCTAATTGAAGAAGAGATAGAGACTTTGATTAGAATTTATGAAGAGGTAAAGGATAGAGGAAGTCATAAAACAGCATTTTCAATTGTTTTACCAGCACCAGCTGGGTATCTTTGTGATATCAGAGACAGTCTTGCTATAAGCACAGATGAAATAGTTACTGATAATCAGGAAATCTATGAAGAGATTTTAGATTATCTAAAAACTTATCAGAAAGAAGATTTAGTAAAACTTATATTTTTTCAAGACAAATTAATTACATTAAGTAATTTATACGGCATTCGAACTAAACTTGAAAATGCCTTAAAGCAAAAGGTGTGGTTAAAATCTGGAGGCAGTATTATAATTGAGCCGACAGAGGCCCTAACAGTAATTGATGTTAATACAGGGAAAGCCATAAGCGGTAAAAAGCAGCCAAAAGATACATTTTATAAGATAAATCTAGAGGCAGCAATAGAAATTGCAAAGCAAATAAGACTTAGGAATCTGTCAGGCATCTTAATTATAGACTTTATTGATATGGAAGAAGAGGAATATAAGTTAAGGCT
>DALYNO010000360.1:0-4501 GCA_031975295.1 Anaerocolumna sp.
AAAAGTATATCAAAAAAATATAAGATACACAAGCTTAAGTTGACGACATTGAATGCACATGACGAGCCCATGGAAGAGCGAAATATGCATGAAAGCAAGTCCTCCAGGGAATACGCTTTGTACATTCTTTGTTCTAGGTTGTATTATAAAAAAATTAGCTTTAATCATTATTGATACAGCAATTTTTTTAAATGACTTAGCAAGTTTATGTATTGATATATGCCCGAAAGACTACTATAATCCTTACTATAACAAGATGGTTATAACAAAATGATTATAGCAAGTGAAAGCAAATGATAAGAAAGAAAGGTTGCCACAGAAAGTTGCTTTCACATTTTGGTTTGTGGCAATAATGCATACAATCTGCATTATGCAAAGGGTGTAAATATGAAGAGCTATGATTTAAGTGGACAATGGGAAGTAAAAATTGATGACGGTCATATTTATCAGGCAAATCTACCTGGAACATTGGACGAAAATGGAATCGGATTTGAAGATAACAATACCAATCAATGGAAGTCAGCAGAAGTCAGCGAAGAAGATAAATCCAGTAATTATGTTCTTTATCAAAAGGATATTATAAGTACCAGATATACGAGAGCATATACATATGAAGGAAATGCTGTTTTTTCAAAGGTAATTGATTATCAAGATGAATATAAGGAAAACAGAGTATTCTTAGAAGCAGAGCGCAGCCGTAAATTATCACTACGAGTAAACAAAAATGATATCAAACCTTATTGCCAAGGTACCGTTTCGACTCCATATATATTTGAAGTAACAGAGCATCTCTTAGATAAGAACTTGATCGAGTTAATTTGTGATAATTCCTATAAGGGGTGGCCCCATGATGCAATTGTATATTCATCTGCCGCTACGGATGAAACGCAAACCAACTGGAATGGCATCTTGGGTTATTTAAGAGTAAGGGTTGAGAAGAAAACATTTATTACCAATATCAGGGTATATCCCTGCAACGGACAGATTACAGTGGAAATAGATATAGATGCCGCACAGGCTTATAAGGGAACCTTAAGTCTTCAAAGTTCCGTATTAGGGGATGATATAAAGCGGACCATATCTATAGATAAAGGCATACATACAATTATAATCAAAGATATATTGATTCGAAACAATAGTAAACTTTGGGATGAGTATGAGGGAAATCTATATGAGTTAACTGTGTCTGGAAGTGATATAGAGTGTAAACGTGCTACTTTTGGTATACGTGATTTTAAGGATAATGGAAAGGGACATTTGGTTCTAAATAATAGAAGAATATTTCTTAGAAGTGAAGCAAATTGCTGCGTCTTTCCAGAAACAGGGCACATGCCGTTAACAGTTAAGGAATGGTTAGAAATCATAGAAGTCTATAAGTCTTATGGTATTAATTGCTTAAGATTTCACTCTCATTGTCCGCCAGACGGAGCTTTTACAGCAGCGGATAAACTTGGTATTTTAATGCAGCCAGAACTATCTCATTGGAATCCTAGAACGGCATTTGAAGATGAAGAGAGCTGGGCATACTATCAGTTAGAACTTAAACAGATATTGTTAACTTATGCTAATCATCCCTCCTTTGTTATGTTGACCTTTGGCAATGAGCTAATGGCTAATGAACTGGGACATAATAGAATGGATGAGTTGATCAATACAGCTAAATGTATAGATGCTACAAGAATGTATGCAAATGGCTCTAATAATCACTATGGAGCAATTGGAGCAGATGCTAACAGTGATTTTTATACAGCTTCAAACTTTTATGACACTTCAATCCGTGGTACTTCAAGTCCGATGACAGGATATATTAATACATGTTATCCCAATAGTAAAACGAACTATGATAATGAAATGGATGAGATAAGGAAGAAATATTTAGGACCTGTATTTAGCTTTGAGGTTGGGCAGTATGAGGTATTGCCAGACTTTGATGAGATTGAGGAATTTCATGGAGTGACCATACCAAATAATCTGATTAATGTTAAAGATGAGGTTATAAAGCTTGGACTCTATTCTGCTTGGAAGAAAAGAGTAGAAGCCACAGGGGAACTTGCTTTAATTGCCTACAGGGAAGAAGTGGAGGCAACGCTTCGTACCAAAGATTTCTCTGGAATATCACTATTAGGATTACAGGACTTTCCAGGACAGGGCACAGCTCTCATTGGTATGCTTAACTCCCACCTAAAATCAAAACCCTTCCATTTTGCTAAGCCGGAGAAATTCAGAGCATTTTTTAGAGATGTATTGCCACTTGTATTGTTGGATAAATATACGTATACAAATAAAGAAACCTTATCTGCAACGGTACAAATTGCGAATTATGGTAAAACTACTCTGGTTTCTTTCCCTCAATATGAACTGGGTGATGATACCCAAATAGTAGCAAAGGGCGTTATGCCAGCTGTAACGATGCCCACAGGGGAACTTACGCATATAGGCAGACTTGAGATACCATTAGAAAATATTAATAAGTCAAAGAAATTAAAGTTAACCATTTCAGTTGAAGGCATAAAGAATGAGTATCCTATCTGGGTTTATAAGGATAGCCCCTATAATAAGGAGAATGAAGTAATAATTACAAGAACCTTATCAGAAACAGAACGTGAATTGTCAGAAGGTAAAAGAGTGTTATATACACCAATAGCTGATGAAGAACATTTTCCTCAATCCATTCAGTCACATTTTACCACTGATTTTTGGTCAGTTGGAACTTTTACATACCAACCGGGAGGTATGGGATGCCTTATAGATTCAAATCATACCGTGTTTCATGATTTTCCTACAGAATCACACAGTAACTGGCAGTGGTGGCCTATGACAAATGGTCGTGCCATAAAGGTTCCAGAGCACATTGAACCTATTGTAACCGTAATGGATAGTTATGCAAGATTACGTAATCTGGCTATTTTATTTGAATGCAATGTTGAAGCTGGCAAACTTATGGTGAGCAGTATGGGACTCTTAGAAAAACAGGAATATCCTGAAGTACGGGCACTGACAAATAGTATAATTCATTATATGAATTCCAATGATTTTAAACCAAAACAGGATTTGGAACTAGATATGCTGAGGAAAATTATTCAATAAAGGAAGAAGAATCAAAAAGCAGGATGGCTAATGAAGTCGATCCTGCTTTTATAATAGGATAATAACGTTTACTATAGTATAAGGTTACATGCTGACAGAACAATCAAACTATAGTTAGCTATGCTGACCGAATAATAAAACTATAGTTTTGCAATGCAGACAGAATAATCAAACTACAGTTTTGCTATGCTGCTATACAATAACTGCATGGTATGACTTGGTTCTATTCCCAGTTCAGTCATATAGAGATTTTTTATGGAATTGTAATGGTTTACGAACGCAGCTCGGTCTTTTTTTAGATAATACAACTTTAATAGCATTTCATTAAATTCATCATCAAGGGAGAACCTGATATGAACCACCTGAAGTAATTTTTCTGCATTGGAATAATCCTCCTTATGGATATAGTAGTGAATGAGGTTGGAGGACAGCTCTTTATACTTTTTTACATACTCCAGATTTTTGTAAATGGACCAAGAATAATCGTTATCTTCCAAATAATCGCCCTTATACAGTAGAAAGGCCTTCATATACTTATCAATTGTTTCGTCTGATACAACAACTAAAGTATTGGTCATAGAATCAAATTCTGCAGTATCTATATAAATAAGTGGCAATTCTAATTTATAGCGACCATTGATGAAAGTGAAATTAAATTTAATTTTTGCTAAATCAAGTACTTTCTTCATTTTATAAACAGTGGTATGCAGATACATACCAACCTTATCAGGGTCATAATTGGGCCAGAGTGCCTCGCAGATTTCCCATTTAGAGACTTCCTTATTTATATGATAAAGCATATAAGCAAAAAGTTCTTCTGCTTTTGAAGTACGCCATTTAATGGGTTGACTGTCGTTAGCTCCATATACAGACAGGCCACCAAAGTAATATACTGAGCATCCCCCAATAGGAATATTGGCCGCTTCAGGAATTTGCTTTTTCCTTTTTTGAAGGCGTTTTATGGTTTGTTGAACTGCTTCATATGACAAGGGCTTTAAAAGGTAATCTAATGCATTTACTCTAAATGCTTCCAAGGCATATTGATCATAAGCCGTTACAAATATAATTTCCATATCACTGTCAGCTGTGATAAATCTTTCGGCCAGTTCTAAACCTGTTGTATCAGGCATTTCAATATCTAGAAATGCAACATCAGGATTTAGGGATTGATATTTAGCGTAAGCATCATCGGCATTCATAAAACTTCCAACAACAATTACCTGTTCTGTTTTCTCCAATAAAATTTTGAGTATATCTATTGCTGGTTTCTCATTATCAATAATAATTGCCTTTAACATAAATAGTTAACTCCTATGTTCTTAATATTCACAGCAAAGATTAGAGTGTTAAAAACCTGTTTGACATTGTGCATGATGATAAGTGCATTTATAATTCCCTCATATTATGAACGGTT
>DALYNO010000361.1:0-4481 GCA_031975295.1 Anaerocolumna sp.
GATACAGTAGACAGATTTGGCATTACTACATTAGCTCCATGTAATACACCTGCTTCTCTTCCTAATGGATTAATTGTACCAAGTGCAGTTGTTGCAGGCAGTAATGCATTTGGAAGCATTACTCTTAATATGCTAATTAATACTAATGTTAGTTCATAAGATCCTTGCGGGAAATTCGCAAAAGGAGTATCATGATGTGGTAAAAAGGGTCCAATTCCAACCATTTGTGGGTCCAATTCTTTAATAAAGAGTAAATCTTTTGCAAGGTTTGCCTTTGTCTGATAAGGAGATCCAACCATAAATCCAGTACCAACTTGATAGCCTAATTTCTTTAAGTCCCACAGACATTGTTTACGATGGGCCAAACTTAAACTATCTGGATGTAAACTCTTATAATGTGCTTCATCGGCAGTTTCATGTCTTAGCAAATATCTATCTGCTCCTGCTTCTTTGAATAGCTTAAGAGATTCATAGGTTCTTTCTCCAATAGATAGAGTAAGGGCACAATCTGGGAATTCCTTTTTAATAGAAGAAATAATATCCACCATGTCTTCATCGGAATACTTTAAATCCTCGCCTCCTTGCAGGACAAAAGTTCTAAATTCAAGTTCATATCCTTGCTTACAACAGGCAAGTATTTCCTCCTTTGTAAGACGGTAACGCACTACATTTAGGTTACTGCGTCTTATACCACAGTAATAACAATCATTTTTACAATAATTAGTGAATTCAATAAGTCCTCTTGTATACACTTTATTGTCAAAATAATGAGTAGAAATCTTACTTGCCGCCTCTTTTAAAAAGCTTACATCCTCTGAGGTATAATTTTCTAACAAATCAACAAATTCATCTTTAGAGAGTATCCTCTCCCTTATTAACTTCTCTAACAAGAATTTTGTATCAGACATATTTGGCTCCCTTTCTACGTTCAATTCAGTGTAAAAAAAAACTGTACCTTACGAAGGTACAGGCACAAATAGCAGGGGACAGTAAAATCATATATCTCTCACAGCCCCTAAATTTATACACACGCCTTCCATGTCGGGTATTACCCTGGTGTTCAGAACGTAATTTATTTTGTTATTTTTTTAACATAATATTATAATCTCATTATACACCCTAACTTAAAAATAGTAAATATAAATATTTACACACCCTTCCAGGTTTCTTAGCATAAATTATAATATAAATTCGAAAGGGGAATGTATGTCAATCGGTAGATTCGATGTGATAAACACCGAAATAAGCGACGCCTTTACTGCGAGTAAACCGCAAAGAAAATTAGTTGCTATGCAACAGCCTGTGCGAGGAAATGAGCAGCCCCCTGCTCCCATGATGGCACCTCCAAATTTATCTCCAAAAGTTCCAGCTTGGCAAAACGGTGCTAGGGGAATCAGAAACTGCATTAATAGAAACACTTATATATGGTTAGTTAATGGCAATAGCTTTTGGTTTTACCCTACTTTTGTTAGCAGGCAGGCTGTAATTGGCTTTCGCTGGAGAGAATTCGGATGGATATACCAAAGAATCAATTTAAATAGGATAAGGTCATTTCAATGCTTCTAGAATAAAAGTTTTAAATTGATATTCCTTTGCTCGTTGCAGATTATCTTTTGCAACTTTAGAATAATTTCTAATAGGGAGGAAGGAAAAGTAATTTTTGATACTTTTATCTCTCCTCCCTTCTTACATATGATTTTTGCAGAAATATTTTAATCAATGAAAAAGGACTGTTACAAGAAGTTATAATGAATAACTTATCTTGTTACAGCCCTTAATCTATAAATAGGAATAACTATCGTGTTATAAATCTAACTAATCAACTGTTTCAAAACCGCCTGCATCTAAAATGTTACTATTCTAACGTGTTACATTTCTAACCCATTTCATTGACCGGTAGCGCCATGTGGATAGGGGCAATTTAATGATTTCATCACTCATAATTATCACATATACGACAGGTATTGGCCAGTGGAATACAAATGCAGCTAGAGTTCCAAAGAGTATGGAGGCTCCCCACATAGTAGTTGCATCTAATATCAGTCCAAACTTTGTGTCACCACCAGCACGAAAAACTCCTACAATCATTGTTGTATTATATGCTTGGGCTATGACGAAATATGCCATAACAAATACCATGATATTTAAATAATATGCTGCGTCTTGACTTAAGCTTAGCCCTCTCCCTGCAATTTGACCTGTTACCAATACGACCACAGAGCCTGCAATACCTACCAAAATGGTCATATGTACCAGCATTTTAGCATACTTTTTCGCCAGTTCTTCCTTTTGTTCTCCTATGGTTTTTCCTAAGATTATAGCCGTTGCATTGGCAAGACCAAAAGTTATTACCATAGATAGCTGTCTGATTACTTGTGTCACAGAACTTGCAGCTACAACAGATTGTCCTAAATGTCCTATTATAGCAGCATTTGCAGCCATACCTGCTCCCCAAAAAAGTTCATTTAACATAACTGGTATAGAGTAGCGGAAGAAATCTTTCATAAGTATTTTATCAAAGTTCCATAAATCTTTTATACGAAATTTTATCTGCTTATTTACCTTTATGGCATAGAACATTACAATACCCAATTCAATAATTCGAGCAATTAAGGTTGCCAAGGCAGCTCCTTTAATTCCCATCGGTTCAAAGCCAAAATGACCGAAGATGAAGATCCAGTTTAAAATAATATTGGTTATAAGTGAACATAAGTATACGATTGTAGAAATAATAACTCTCTCAACACTTCTCATAATGTTTAAATATATCATTGTCATAGCGACAAATATATAGGATAAGCAAATAATTCTTAAATAACTAACACCTTCTGCATTAACTTCTGGTTCATTGGTAAAAATACTCATAATTTGCTCAGGTATTAATAATGCAAGTACTGTAAATACAATGGCTATTATTATGGCAAATCTCATAGATATACCCATTACTTTTTCTATGGTTCTAATATCCTTTTTCCCCCAATACTGGGCGGTTAAAACGGCAGCACCGGAAGTTAATCCAAAGAATATAAGTGTCATAATAAATTGCACCTGTCCTGCCAAAGAACTTGCTGACAGGGAAGTCTCCCCAACTTTACCAAGCATAATAACATCTGTAGATGTTACACCAACATTAATTAAATTCTGTAACGCCATAGGCAAAACCAATAAGAATACCATCTTATAAAACTGTCTTGATTCTGCTCTGTCTTTTGTATTCATACCTTACCTCTTTTCAATAATAGTCATTGTATCATAAGTTACTTCTTTTTTCCCGGTCTTTGTACACATTGAATCGTACAGGTGGATTGCTCTCCGATTTCATGATTCTAAACCGCCATAATATAATAACACATAATAAGGTTATTATGTCAGTTTTTTTTATATTTTTTACTTGTTGCAAAACTATTGTTATAGCAATCTTATCATAAATATCTGACTCACCTTGTCTTAGGTCTAAGGAATCAGGGCATAAGAAAGAGTCTGGCTCGCCAGACTCTAGCGCTGACGCGCTGTCACTTTAGTGACAACTTCCAATAGTGCGTCATACGCATCCCGCCAGGAGGGCTTTTTATTTCATAGGGAAGTTCGGAGAACTTCCTATAAAATAATAAGGCTGGGCAGATTCCAGCCCAGCCTCTACTTTTCTATCATTACTTATTTTTTCCCTAATCTCCATATTAACTTTATACATTCAGATATTAGAATAACACTAAATGTTACACAGAATATTTTAATCCACATGGTAAAGGACAGAGGGATTGTACCAAAAAAAGCACCGGCAAACTGTATAATCAGAATCTGCAAAATAAATGTTATGGTAATAACCAGTAACATAATTTTATTTTTCAGCAAATTCTTAAATATGCTAACTGCATGTAATTCACGACAGTTAAAAGCATTAAAAAGCTGAAATAATGCAAATAATGTAAATAGAACCGTAGTCATCTCCTCATTAGTAGCTCCTAAAAAATTAAAAGCATATTGGCTTAAAAAGATACCAGAGATAAATAATCCTGTAAGACCAATTCTTGTAAGCATACCCTTGGTTACTATATTATCACTTCTCTTAGTTGGAGGTCTGCTCATCAAATCATCATAAATAGGTTCTAGCCCTAATGTGAGGGCAGGAGGTCCATCCATAATTATATTGATCCATAAAAGTTGAAGTGCAGTAAATGGAGCTTTAAAACCCAATAGAATAGAAACGAAAACAACAATGACTGAGGATACATTAACGGTTAACTGAAACTGTATAAATCGTTTGAAGTTTTCGTAAATACCTCTTCCCCATGCAATGGCTTTCACAATTGTTGAAAAGGAATCATTTAACAGCACAATGTCACTAGCTTCCTTTGATACTTCCGTACCTGATATGCCCATAGCAATACCTACATCTGCATTTTTTAATGCAGGTGCATCATTAATACCATCACCCGTAACAGCTACTACATTTCCCTCAGATTTTAAAAGCTTAACAACTC
>DALYNO010000362.1:0-4481 GCA_031975295.1 Anaerocolumna sp.
TTCTCAGTGATAGGTAATAAATCAAAATCATAACTTATTTTCATGCAGCTTTTTATAACACATATAAGGAAATAGGCAGGATTTTATCCAACAGACAAACTTGCCCTTACAGCACACTTGCTGGATATATTTTTCCTGCCATTTCCCTATATTATCTTATTATTGATTACTTACCACTGTAAGCTGCCCACTGGCTGTTTACTTCTTCAAGAACTTTATCAATACCAGCTGCTTTTAACTGTTTTCTGTATTCTGCAACTGCAGCTTTAGGATCTCCAGAAGTTTTTCCTAAAAGAATTTGGATACCAAGCTGTGCATTTACGTTAGCTATAGCAGAAAGTTCAGAACTTACAGTAGAGCTATCAAATGTAAATCCACTGAAAGGATCGTCAATAGAAACTTTAGCCCATGCATCATTTAATGTATAACGACGAGGATCTTCAGTAGCAGTAGGGATGTTTAACTTGTCTGTACGGAATGCCCATGCAGCAAATCCACCACCGTTTACTGTAGCATCAAAACCTTCTGGTTGTGCAATCTTACCATCTTTTAATACATATTGTTTACCTTCAATACCATATTGGAATAAGTCATAACATTCTTTATCAGTCATTAACTTTTCAATAAGTAGTAGTGCTCTTTCAGGATATTTGGAATTTTTGCTAATACCTGTAGCATTACCTACACCACTTGCTTTAACAATTGTTCCATTTGCTTCAGGGAAGCAGTAGAATTCAGATTCTACACCAGGTAATTTAGTTACCTGATTTCCGTAGTTACCTGTCCAGTCAGGTTGATGACTGATATAACCTGCAGATAATCCATTATAGAAATTATCTTTATCATCTTGGGTTGAAGATAAAACGTCTTTTGACCAATAACCTTTATTTGCCCATTCATTCATTTTAACAGCAAATGCTTCGAATTCATCTGTAGCTGTAGGATCAAAGATTTTACTTGTATCATTTTTATCTGTAGCTAAATATAATTGTGTATTTGGTATACCAGGTGCATTTAACCAAGTACCTGTAGTTGCAATAAACATTCTGTAAAGATCGTTAGCAAGATTTGAGCTTCCGTTTAAAGGTACCTGTCCATCTGCTACTGCTGCATCCATGTATTTTTCCATATCTTGAATAGAACCAATACTGGAAACACCATATTTATCCATTAAATCTTTTCTAGATACAAAACCATAAGCTGTATATTCTGAATAGTTATTAGGTACACCATAGATTTTACCATCTACTTTTACACTATCCCATTTATCTTTAAGTTCTTCTTTTAAAGCAGGTGTGTATTTATCAACCATATCTGTTATATCATAGAGAGCATCTTGTTTTACTAATGTTTGATAAGGAACGTTTGCTGTAGCAGATACGTATGCTAAGTCAAATTGTTCACCTGATGACCACAATAAAGGATATTTAGTAGCAATATCACCCCAGTCGATGTATTTTACTTCAAGAGTAGTATTAATGCTGGCTTTTAATTTTTCATTTAATTTAGCAAGTATTTCCTTGTTTGCAACACCTTCACCACCCCATAAGTAAAGAACTAAATTCACTTCCTTGGAAGTATCAATTTTACCGTCATCTGTTGTTCCGGTTCCATTGTTTGTTGTTCCGGAATTATCATCGCTTTTCTTTCCACATCCAGCAAGCATTCCGACTGACAAAATTACCACTAATAACAATGCTATAATTTTCTTCATGTTATTCCTCCTAATAATTATAATTTTATAATAAGCTGATGAATCAGCATACTACCATAAGTTAATATAAAATGTGAAAGCTTAGCCCTTTACCGCACCAATGGTTAATCCACTTACAAAGTACTTCTGTACAAAAGGATAAACAAGGATAATTGGCCCGATGGCTGCTACTGCTGTAGCCATCTTAATGGACTCTGACGGTAAGTCGCCTGTATTAATACTTAGCCCCTGCTGGATAAGTACCTGTACATTGGCTTGTGTTACTATTTTCTGCAAGAAATACTGCAAAGGATATTTTTTGGCTGATTGAATATACAGCATGGCATTATACCATTCATTCCAATAACCAAGTGTTAGAAACAAACCAATGGTTGCAAGGGAAGGTTTTGATAATGGCATAAAAATCTTCCAATAAATTCTGAAATCTCCAGCACCATCAATTGCAGCGGATTCATATAAAGAGTCCGGAATTGATTTCATAAAGTTTCTCATAAGGAAAATGGACCAGGGACTCATTATTCCAGGTAAAATCAAAGCTAATAAATTATCTTTTAAATGAAGTCCATTTACCATTAATATATAGCTGGGAATCAGACCACCACTAAAAAGTGTTGTAAAGTATATGAAGAAAGAGATTTGATTACGGTATTTAAAATCACTTCTACATAATACATAACCTCCCATGGACATAATAAATAATCCGGATAATGTTCCTACTACCGCAATGGTTATGGTAGTTTTATAAGCATTTAGCAGATTTCTAATGTTACTACCCAAGAATTCATACGCACTGAAGCTAATATGATTTGGTATTAATTTATATCCCTCTGTTAATATTTCCTTCTCACTCATAAAAGAGGAGGATATTAGCAAAAGAAATGGAAATAGACATATCATAGCAAAAATGGAGACTAGCACATAAAATACACTTTTCATGATTTTCTCATCTTTACCTGTAGGCTTTCTGTCTGTAATTTTTTTCGATTTACTCATATTTACCTCGCATTCCACTGCCTCTAGCGACAATTATATTTATAAATGAAGCCACGGCACAGCTTCTCTTCCTCTAAAATAAAGCACTCTCCGGTTCTATCTTTTTCACAACAGCATTTACTAACAATACAAGTACTAAGCCAAATATGGACTGATAGAAACCAACAGCCGCACCTTGGGAGAAGTTAAATTGCCCTACCAAGCTTCTGAATACAAACGTATCAATAATATCAGTTTGAGGGAATAATACTGAATTAGTTCCAATTAAATTATAGAACAAATCAAATGAACCTTTTAATATTCCACCTAAACCAAAGAGGAAAAGTAATACAACTGTAGACTTTAATAAAGGTACTGTTATAAATTTAATCTTTTGAATTGGGGAAGCACCATCAAGAGCTGCAGCTTCATAGATCTCAGCACTGATACCTGTAATAGTAGCCAGATATATAATCATACCGTAACCCGTCTGGTTCCAAATCTTAAAAAATACAATAATATATTTCCAAATTCCTTGATCTGAATAAAAATCATGTTTGGCAAGACCTAAATTGACCAATAATGTATTTATAAAACCATGATCATAATTAAAGAGGTTGTAAGCAAAGAAACCTACAATAACCATGGAGATAAAATACGGTAAGAGAATTACGGATTGTGATATCTTCTTAAACCACTTGCTTCCAAGTTCTGATATCATAATCGCAAAAGCGACTTGAAACAAATTACACAAAGCCAAGAATGCAACATTGTAAAGTAATGTGTTTTTAGTTATTCTCCACAGATCACCTGTTTTAGCTAAGAACTCAAAATTCTTAAGTCCAACGAAATTACTACCAAATATTCCTTTACCAATGCTGTAATCTACGAATGCAATGTAAGCTCCTGGCATAGGTATATAGGCAAATACAACAAAGTAAATGAGAACTGGTAAAATCATTAAGAACAAAACCCGTTTGCGACTTACCTCACGAAAGAAGTTCTTAAAATGGATTGTTAATTTTCTCATATAAAATCCACCCTTCAATTCATTTTTTAGATATTTCTACTATAGGAACTAATTAATTTATGAAAACTTAACACTCTATTGTTGCTTTCTTTCATGGAATCGTTTCCATTGACCAATTAATTTGTAACTTATGTGAAAATTATAATCTGGTATTACGGTTTTGTCAATTGGTTTTTTAAATAATTTCTCATGTTTTTTAAATGTAATATTTTCATATATATTGCTAATTGTACAAATTTAATTAGTTTCTTCATTATAATGTCTAATAATTTACACAATTTAAAATGTAGAATCATGTATTTTTCGTTGACATTTTAATCAGCCAACGATATAATGTTTTCATCAACACAATAAATATGGAAACGTTTTCACTTCTGTAAAATACTATCATTTTTTGCAGAACTAATTAATACACAATGAAATTACTGCTTACGTAGAAAGGACCCCACGCCATGAAGTTATTCGAAAATCTATATGTATTTCAACAGGGTAAAACTAGTTATCGTTTTCTTCCCACCGGTGATATTTTTGATATCACCCACAACGGCATTATGATGAATGCGTTTCGTGGAAATGCCAAAGATGGCTCCCCAAACAACATATATCTTAGAATTTACAGGGATGATTCCCTTATCGTACACCCCCTTTTAGGCATTAAATCTAAATCAGTTCTAAAAAAGGGCAACTCATCATTGACTTACATGGGTACAGTAGAAAGTATTGCCTATGAAGTTACATTTCATGCACAAGAAGGTATTTGGTTCT
>DALYNO010000363.1:0-4410 GCA_031975295.1 Anaerocolumna sp.
AGAACCTATTGCAATAATGGAATTTTCTCTCACTAAGCAAGGAATACTTAAGTAGCCATGGTTTTCTTTTATCCATCTTCCACCAGTAACTTTTTCACCAGTTAAGAAATTAACCCATTTACCTTCTGGCACATAATATTCAGCAATACCCTCATCATTAAAGATTGGAGCCACAAGCAGACTGTCACCAAACATATATTGTTTATCTAAATATTGACAGGTAGGATCTTCATTAAATTCCAATACCATACTTCTCATAGTTGGAATACCAGTCTTACTAGTCTCTATTGCATTTCTATATAGATATGGCATTAAGGATGCTTTTAATTTAGTAAAATATCTTGCTACCTCCACTGATTCTTCATCATATGCCCAAGGTACACGGTATGATGAACTACCATGTAATCTAGAGTGAGAGGACATTAATCCAAATGCAACCCATCTCTTATAAACATCAGGAGTTGAGGTGTCTTCAAAGCCGCCGATATCATGACTCCAGAAACCAAACCCAGACATGGTAAGAGATAAACCGCCTCTTAAACTTTCTGACATGGATTCAAAATCTGACCAGCAGTCCCCACCCCAATGTACAGGGAATTTTTGCCCACCAACAGTTGCACTTCTTGCAAATAGAACCGCTTCTCCTTTTCCTCTTTTTCTTTCCAATAAATCAAATACGGTTTTATTATAAAGGTAAGTATAATAGTTATGCATTTTAACTGGATCTGCTCCGTTAAAGTAGACCACTTCCTCTGTTGGAATTCTTTCGCCAAAGTCTGTCTTAAAGCAATCCACTCCCATATCAAGCAGTACTTCCAACTTAGATGCAAACCAATCTGAGGCTGCTGGATTGGTAAAATCAACCAAAGCCATACCCGGCTGCCACATATCCCACTGCCAAACATCACCATTGGTTCTCTTCACAAAATAACCTTTTTCCATACCTTCTTCAAATAATACGGATTCCTGGGCAATATAAGAATTAATCCAAACACAAATCTTAAGGCCTTTTGCTTTGAGACGTTTTAACATCGCTTCTGGATCTGGGAACACATCGTTATCCCACTTAAAATCTGACCAGTGGAAGCCTTTCATCCAGAAACAATCAAAATGGAATACACTTAATGGAATATCTCTTTCTGCCATACCATCCACAAAGCTGGTAACTGTTTTTTCATCATAACTAGTTGTAAAAGAGGTGGAGAGCCATAACCCAAAAGTCCAAGGTGCTGGAAGTGCTGGTTTGCCTGTGAGATCTGTATATCTAACCAGCGCTTCTTTCATAGTAGGACCATTAAAAATAAAGTAATCAAGGCTTTCTCCAGGAACGCTAAATCCTACCTTCTTAACTGCTTCTGAACTTACTTCAAATGATACTTTATCTGTACTATTAACTAATACACCATATCCTCTATTGGATAAATAAAAGGGAATATTTTTGTAAGATAACTCTGTGGAAGTACCACCATCTTCATTCCATATATCTACCGTCTGGCCATTTTTAATAAAAGGCGTAAAACGTTCTCCAAGACCATAAATTAATTCACCTACGGATAAACTTAACTGCTCTCTCATATAAGCATCTTTGTTATTTATCTCATATGCAAGACCTTTATAGTCTGTCTTCATATAAGCTAAATCCCTGCTCTTACTGGAGGTCAAACGATAATTATCTCTATAAAAGGCAAAAGTTCCATCTTCTTTTTTAAATATAACATTTAAGGAACCGCTTGATATTTTGAAGGTTTCTTCTGTTTCTTCAATTTCTAAATTTACATTTTCTGCAATCTCTAGATCAAAGTTTGGCCCTTTGTTTAATACTCCCCTATAATGAAATGTCTGAATTCTTAACACTTCTTTGGCAGGGGCTGTTACTTTAATCGTTAAATTAGGTCCGCCAAGGGTATCTCCTCTGTGACGTATTTTGTGGGTAGGTGCATTAAATGTAATGCTGTCACTTGTGATTCTTGATTCATATATTTCTGCTGGACTAAAATATTCCGTATTTTCTTTACTTAACCAGCAACCATTGCTAAATTTCATGTTGATTCCTTTATATCTTAGTTACTAAGATATAGCCACGTATATTAAGTTGAAGAATTTATGTGGCAGCCTTTCTGGTTTATTTTCTTTCAACTATTTTTATAAGGATTGATGTAAGAAAGCAAGATTTAATGAGCTATAACACCATTTTCTCCTTAGTATTTACCACTAGAGCTATTTTATAATAAGACCATTTTTACTTCAATGTCATATATGATAGGGAACATGTAGTATTGTTTACTAATAAAACAAATGTAATTTTAAACACATTCAGGTATACAGTAAAAGTTTTTATCTTTTGTGATATGAAAGAAGAGCTTACCTTCCGCTTCTTCTGCAGGAATCTTTTCACCAGCTTCATTCCGAATACTGTATTGGATACCTTTGGTTTTGATTGTACAAACTCTATTCGTTAAGGATCTAATTGTAGCCTTTTGTAATGTAGAGGCTTCCCATTCTAAATCAATTTCATAACCACCTCTTGCTCTTAAGCCTTTTATCTCTCCTTTCGCCCAGATAGACGGAAGAGCAGGCAGAAAATCTAATTCTTCATAATAGCTTTGTAATAGCATTTCAAGAATTGCAGCTGTTCCACCAAAGTTGCCATCAATTTGAAATATTTTGGGTGGATGTAAATCCAATAAACTTTCTGTAGCAAAATCTCCTATTAATGCTCTGATATGCTCAAAACTAAGGTCACCCTCACCAATTCTTGCATAACAGCAGGCAGTCCATGCCCTGCTCCAACCTGTATGTCCACCACCTGCGGCAAGACGAAGCTCTAAGGCTTTACAAGCTGCTGCATATAGTTCTGGGGTTCTTTCTTTATTTATTTGCTCCCCTGGGAATAAACCAATCAGATGTGAGATATGCCTATGATGAGGTTCTGCTTCTTCAAATTCTTTATTCCATTCCAGTAATTGACCTTTGCTTCCAATTTGCAGTATAGGTAGATTTTCTAATAATTCCTCCCATAATACTTGCTTATCACTATCCATGCCTAGAATTTTAGCTGCTTTAAGGGCATGTGTTAACACTTCTTCTGCTAAAGTAATATCTGCAGCAGAAGAAATGCAAATGGTTACAGGCATTTCTCCACCACCTACAAAGCGGTTTTCTGGTGATTGACTTGGCATAATTTGATAAATACCGTTCTGGTCCTTCACTAAGAAATCCTCATAAAATTCTGCAACTTCTTTTATAAAGGGATAACCTCTCTCTTTTAAAAATGTTTTATTCTGCCCATATTCATAATGCCACCATACATGTTGTGCCAGCCAGGCAGCCACACCAACCCACACACTCCAACCGTAAGTTTCTGGTGTTGCAAGTCCCCAAGCATCGCTTGATAAAGGAAACCAAATGCCTCTACATCCAAAAAGTTTTTTGGCAGCTTCTTTCCCGTGAGGTACCATCTTTTCTATGAATACTAGAAAAGCTTCCATATATTCTTCCAAATGACCATTTTCAGCCGGCCAATAATTCATTTGTAAATTAATATCATTATGATAGTCACAATCCCAAGGAGAATAAAGTTCTTCATTCCATTTCCCCTGAAGATTGGCAGGTAGTTCACCATTGGCAGAAGAAGCACACAAAAGATATCTTCCGTAGTTAAAATATAACAATGGCATGGTATAATCCTGCCCGCCTTCACGATATTTCAGAACCCTTTCGTTAGTAGGCATGTCAGGTTCATTTCCGCTTAGATTAAATTTTAGCCTTCCATAATGTTCTTCATGTTCTTTTACATTCTCTTCATATAATTCATCCCAGGTTTTATCAGGAATAGGATAATTTAAACATTCATCTAATGGATCAATTCCTTTAGCATCTGTGCCGGCATTCATAAATATAAGTATCTCTTTTGTATTCTCAACTCTTAATTTATTATCTCCAATTGGATAAATAACACCTTCACTGATACGAATATCTGATTTTACACAAAAGTTAAGGCCTCCTCTAAAACCGCCCTTTAACATAATTCCATCATGAGCTGTTTCATAAGTTACATCACATCTTGCATCCTCAATTCTTTCTAAATAGAAATCACCGCTAATGGTATGACCATTGGCATAGATTCTTACAATAATTAAGTCATTCTTAAGATGTGCCATTACCTGTCTGGTTATATGCTTCTGTCCTGCATCATAAGCAATAGTTACAAGGGCTTTATCTAGATTTAACTCTCTATGGTAATTACTTACTTTTTCTTGATCTAATCTAAACTTAAAATCGCCAGCTGGCTGATAAGAATCTTCCCTGGTAGGCCTGCCGCTAATTCCACCATTACCGCCCCATGCAACATTTGCAAGTACTGATGCTTCATCATATTTTTCTTCCATTAATAATTCACGAACTTTAGGC
>DALYNO010000364.1:0-4395 GCA_031975295.1 Anaerocolumna sp.
GACTTACCCGCACCATTTTCCCCAAGAAAGGCAAGAACTTCACCGCTAAAAGCTTTAAAGCATATATTGTCTAAAGCTTTCACACCAGGAAAATATTTGGATATATTCTTAAACTCCAATACACTACCCACCCTTTAACCTCCTTTGCCGATTTACTCATTAACAATCTCTACAATATCTTTTCTCCACATTCTGCAGTACTCTACTGGCGTCATTCCCATTTGCCTTCTAAAAATACGACAGAAGTATTGTGAACTATTAAAACCTGTCATAAGTGCAACATCCGTTACAGAATTAGACGGCTCGCAGAGCAGCTCTTTTGCTTTGCCAATTCTAAGAATATTAATATATTCTGTGCATTTCATACCCATATTCTGAAGAAAATATTTACGTACATATCTTGAGCTGATTCCAAATTGCTCTGATAATTCCTCTAATTTCAAATCATTTTCTAGGTTTTCATTTATATAACGAATCATTTCTCCAACCTTATCGTTCTTCTCCAACTTAGTTTTGGATTTCATAACATCAATCTCATAAGATAATGCTGCATACATTTGCGCAATTGCAAAACTATATTGTGCTTTAGCATTATTGGTATCACCTTTCATCCGATAACAGTAGCAGACATTTTCTAATAATCTAACGATGTGTTCACAATGATTTAGTTTATAATAATCATCCTCATACTCTAAAAATGATATCTTGTTGTTAACATGGGCTGGTATAGAGACAGCTAACTCAACTTGCGTAATTTTACAGGCTTTCACCACATCTACCATAAAACAATGTGGAATATAGGGATTAATAATAATACAATCACCTTGCTTTAGTGGCACATAATGATCACCCACTCCCATAATGCAATAACCAGTATTAATGTAATTTATTTCAATAGCCCCATGACTGTGAGTTTCAAATCGAAAACTAGCAGGAAATCTAAATATACCTGCGTTCTGCATCAATACACCATAGCCGTCGGCTGACAATAACTGTAAGATGTTATCCTCTATTTTGTTCATATCACAATTCCTTTACATAATGCCATGTCGATCAAATGATTCTTTTGCTCCCATGCCTCCACGGATAGCCTCGCCTACCATTTTTTCCCCAACTGCTTTTTCATAAGCTCTTGTAATCACTTCAACCTCAATTTCTTTTGGAATAATTAAAACCCCATCTAAGTCACCAAATACAATATCTCCCGGATTAACCTTAACACCTTCAATTTCAATAGGTACTCTATAGTCGATTACCTTCCCTCTTGGCCCCTGATCCTGGGCATATCTTCCGTAAGAAAAGCATGGAAAATCCAATTCCAATATGCCTTTTGTATCTCTATGAAATCCATTTACCACAGCTCCTGCTGCTCCAAGAATCTGCATTCTAGTGCACATTAACTCTCCTACAAGTGCATAAGATGGTGAAGATCCCGTACATATATACACTTCATCTTTTTTAAGATCATCAAGTGCCTCTAACATCAAGCCAAATGGTTTTTTCATAACCGGGTTATAACCATTTGAAGTTTCTTCAAATGCATCTGCCTCTAATACTGTCATAGCACGGCCTGCAACTATCATATGGTCTTTTATTGGCTGGATTCTCCAGGGTAAGAATTGATGGTAACGGTGCATTTTGTCAAGAATATCACCTAATACTGCAGAATATAATACCTCTCTCATAATACCAAATAACGCTTCATCATTATTCCACGAAATCATGTTATCTCCTATTCTACAACAGCACCTTCTGCTGCTGATTTACTTGTTTTTCTATATGTTCTTAAGTAACCTGCCGGTATGTCTTTTTCAGGACGCATCCAATTTTTTCTACGTTCTTCCAGTATTTTTTCTTCAACCAGAAGAGATAACCTGCCTTCTAAAACATCAATTAATATAGCGTCTCCATCCTCTACTAAGGCTAACAGACCACCCTCATATGCTTCCGGTGACAGATGACCTACAAAACATCCTCTATTAGATCCTGAGAATCGACCATCAGTCACTACAGCACAGCTTTCTGATAGTCCCATACCCTCTAAACATTTCATTGGACGATACATTTCTGGCATACCTGGGCCACCTTTCGGCCCTTCGTAACGAAGAACTACTATAGTTCCTTCCTTTACTTTTCCATTTAATATTGCTGTACAGGCTTCTTGTTCACTATGATATACTTGTGAAAGGCCAGTAAATTGAAGTAATCTTTTAGGGATGGCAGCAGGTTTTACTACTGCACCTAAAGGCGCAAGATTTCCACTTAATATAGCCACTCCCCCGTTAGGATTAAAAGGCATATCAACTGAACTTATAACTTCCTTCCTCAGAGAAGAAGGGGCTGTTTCTAGATTTTGTGAAACAGTAGCTCCATTTACCGTTAAACACTTTATATGTAAATAACTTTGTAGTTCTTTCATAACAGCCCTTACACCACCAGCTTCATAGAAATCTACCATATCATAAGGTGAGGCTGGATAAACGGAAGCCACCTGAGGAATCTTTTTACTAATTTCATCAAACTTTTTAAGGGAAAGCTCACCTATGCCTAGTTCTTTATAAATAGCTTGCAAATGCATAATTGCGTTTGTTGAACCACCTATTCCCATAAGTATTGTTATGGCATTTTCAATTGATTCTTTCGTAATTATCTGCCTTGCAGTAATACCTTTTCTAACCAGTTCCATTATTACCTCTCCTGTTTCATAGGCAATCTGCATTCGTTTGGAATAAATGGCAGGCACAACGGCACTGCCTGGCAAACTCATTCCCATAGACTCTGCCATACACCCCATAGTGTTTGCGGTTCCAAGCATTGCACAAGATCCTACACAGGGTTCAGCTATATTTTCTATCATTTTAAATTCAGAGTCATTAATCTCATTTCTTTGTTTCCAGCCTACGGCTTCTGTAACTATATTGCCGTCATAATGTTTTCCTTTATATACAGCAGGCATCATTGGACCACTATTGCAAAATATTGCTGGAATATCAAGTCTTGCCGCCGCCATTAAAAGGCCTGGAACAATCTTGTCGCAGGAACCTAGTAGTACCATTCCGTCAAATTTATGAGCTCTCACCATACACTCTACTGATGAAGTAATTAAATCCCTGGCAGGAAGAATATATCGCATGCCATCATGTCCTTCTGCAATACCATCACAAGGAGCTATGGTCCCAAATGTCATTGCTGTTCCACCGGCTGATTCTATCCCCCGTGTTACATGTTTACAAAGCTCCTCAATACTGTAATGTCCAGGTGTAGCATTTGTGTAGGTATTGACAATTGCAATTAATGGCTTCTCAAGTGCCCGGTCTGTAAATCCCATTGATTTATATAGTGCTCTTTTTAGTGCTCCACCATCACCTTGTAACAACTGGTTATAATATGTATATTGATCCATTGGTTTCCCCTTATACAAAATCGTTGGCGGCAACCACTGGTAAGGTTGCGGCTCCGTCTATGGTTAATGTGGTACCAGTAATATAAGCTGCAGCATCGGATGCCAAGTAGATTACTCCTTGCGCTATTTCTTCTGTGGTTGCAAATCTTCTAAAGGGAAGACGTTTACTAGCTTCTAGTCTGATATCACCTGGCTCCCAGCCAACGTCTGTGTATCCTGGTGCGATATCTACCATACGAATTCCTTTTAAAGCCAGTTCCATCGCTGCATTTCTTGTAAACTTTGATACGGCTGCCTTTGTCGGCGCATAAATCGTTGCTCTCGGCCAACAGCCCTCTACCTGATTAGAGGAGATATTAATAATAACCCCCTTCACATCTTGTTCTATCATTTTCTTAACTGCAAACTGACTGCAAAAATATACTCCTTTCCAATCTACCGCTGTCATTTTATCGAACATTTCCTCTGTCGCATCTAAGAAGTACACTTCACTGCTTATACCTGCATTATTAACAACTACATCAACCACGTTAAACTTTTGAAATATTTCTTCATACATCCTTTTAATATCGTCTACTTTTCCCATGTCTGCATACACAGCCATTGCTTCTACTCCACTTTCCTTTGCGATATTACACACTTCTTTTGCAGCTGTTTTGTCACCATGATAATTAACCACTATGTGATAGCCGGCCTTTGCCATGGATATGGCAATCTGCCTGCCAATACCTCTCGTAGCGCCAGTAATTAATGCTACTTTATTTTTCATCCTGTCACCCTCCATACAGATAAGTTAAAATGCTTCTAGCACATTACCTTTTCATAACATTACATAACTTAATCTGATTATATTCATTTTTTAGACTCATGTCTGTTAATAAAGAGCATATTTATAAATACTATTGCACTAATCGGAACCTTACTAGAAATTATGTTAGCACGTTTACTTATTATTTTAGTTATAACACCAATTTGTACTTATTTATTTATAT
>DALYNO010000365.1:0-4370 GCA_031975295.1 Anaerocolumna sp.
GGTATATCCATAGAACTAATTAATTTTATATTTACAAGAAGAATAACAGTAAAGAAGATTCCGTCCCTCGATTATCTTGAAGAAATACCCATGGAAGCAAGAACTTTTGTGGTAATGCCAGTTATTATTTCTTCCAAAGAACAAGGCCTTGTTTATATGGAGCGTCTGCAAAAACATTATCTGGCTAATAAACAGTCCAATCTATATTTTGCCTTGTTGGTTGATTTTGAAGATTCTAAGGAAGAGAACATGGAAAAGGACCAAGTGATAGAGACTGCACTTGTTGCACGTATGAAGGAACTAAATGAACTCTACCCTTTGGAAAACAAGCGTTTCTCACTTTTTTTCCGCCATCGCAAATGGAATGAGGCGGAGAATTGTTATATGGGTTGGGAACGTAAGAGAGGTAAACTAGAAGAGTTTAATAGTATTTTAAACGGTACGAATAAGAATAGTACGACCTTTTCCGCTATCTATTGTGATGAAGAACTGCTTACTACATTCCAGTATGTCATTACATTAGATGCAGATACAAATCTAATTCGTGATAATGCAGCAAAACTTGTTGGATTGCTTGACCATCCTTTAAACAAACCAATTTTGGATTCCGAAAGTAAAAAGGTAGTTGAGGGGTATGTGGTGATTCAACCCTCGGTTAGAAATCATATACCAGATAAATATAGTAGTAAATTTACGAAGTTATTTGGCGGGGACTCGGGACTAGCGCATTATGGAGCGGTTATTTCGGATATCTATCAGGATATATTTGGTGAAGCTATTTATACCGGTAAAGGTATATATGATATTAAGGCTTTCCATCAGGTTCTTCATAATAAGGTGCCGGAAAATCGAATTCTAAGCCATGATCTTTTTGAAAGCTGCTATGCAAAAACAGCTTTTGCAAGTACAGCAAAGGTAATGGACAATTTCCCTAATAGTGTTCTATCCTTTATCAAAAGAGAACATAGATGGTTGCGTGGAGATTGGCAATTACTGCCATGGTTGTTCCTAAAGAAGACGCCGGATGGAAAAAGTTTATGTGCGCTGGCAAAATGGAAAATATGTGATAACCTAAGACGAAGCTTGATTCCTGTAAGTAAAACCTTATTTGTTTTATTTAACTTAATCTGGATGCCAAAAGCTTATTTACTATGGATTCCCTTTGTTTTTTTTAACGATATTTTTAATTTAATTATCCTTTTATGTTCCATTGTTACGCAAAAGTTCCTAAGACCAAGGCTTGTACTGGTATCTAAAAGTTTATGGAAAGAAATTATATCCATGGGCGAGAGAAGTTTCTTGGAGTTTACAATTACTCCTTATAGGGCATATATGTCCGTGGATGCAATTATTAGAACGCTCTACAGAATATGTATTAGTAAAAAAAATCTGTTACGCTGGAATACAGCAGAATCAGTAGACGCAGCTATTATCAATACAAGAAAAGGGTATTTTCTTACTATGTGGAGTGCTCTTATTCCAGTAGCGGTCCTTATCATAGCACTTATACCAGGCGCTTTAACTCCGGGGGGAGCTATTCTGACACTAGCAGTAATAACCGTATGGAGTCTTTCCTCTGATATGGCGTACCGGATAAGCCAACCAAAGAAGAAACTACCCCAAAAAGATAAAACTGAGAACGATGAACTGCTTTTAGATACTGCCCGCAGAACCTGGCAATTTTTTAAGACACTTTCCGGAAAAGAGAATAATTGGCTCTGCCCGGATAATTACCAGATTGGAGTGATCACAAAAGAAAGTGATAAAACCTCACCTACCAATATTGGTCTTCAATTTTTAGCTATTCTCTCAGCAAGGGATTTTGGTTTTGAGACCCTAAGCTCTACAGTTGAGACTATAGAAAATTTGATGGAAACTACTGGGAAGTTAACAAAATGGAAAGGTCACCTCTATAATTGGTATCATATAAAAACCTTGGAGATCCTTAACCCAGCCTATATATCAACCGTTGACAGCGGAAATTTTTTAGGGCACCTAGTTGCTTTAAAGCATGGTCTGCTAGAGCAAATAGACCGGCCGGTTTATCCAGACAATATTTTCTCTGAACTTCGGATTGCAGTTATGAACAGTAATAGGGAAATTGAACAAAGAACAGGTCAAGAATCTACCAATGAACTTAGGACCAATTATCAAACCCCTGGTGAATTACTAAAAGACCTTGCAGATATCTGGGATAACTTAAGTGAATGGGAGATTAAAAAAACAGTTGATTACAGGTGTACCAGGCAGTTAATGAATCTTATTGATAGTATAGTAAATGAAACTTCAGCTTTAAAACTAAAAGAAGTGCAATTTTCTTCTTACCTTACGCTACGCAATATTGCCATGGAAGGTAACAAATACGCAAATGCCTTAATCAATCGTATTACAGCACTGATCAATAAAATAGACAATATTTTGGAGGAAGTTGATTTTGGCTTTCTATTTAATAACAAGAGAAAGCTGTTTCACATTGGATACCATGTTTCCTCACATGTTCTGGATGATGGCTGTTATGACTTAATGGCTTCCGAATCAGCTCTTACAAGTATTTTGGCTATAGCAATGGGTAAAGTTCCCCTAAAACACTGGTATAGGCTTGGCAGACCATTAACTATGGTACAAGGCATTCCTTGCTTTGTATCCTGGAGTGGCACTATGTTTGAATTTCTGATGCCAAATCTTGTCTTAAAAGAATATGAAGGCTCTGTATATGCTCAGACCTCCAGAGCGGCAGTGCTTCAGCATATCAATTATGCAAATGAAGCGCAGATACCATGGGGAATATCTGAATCCCAGTATTATCGGTTTGATTTGAACTCTAATTATCAATACAAAGCATTTGGAGTTCCCAAGATAAGACTTCAGCCGGTTCGAAAAAATTCTTTGGTGGTAGCACCCTATGCAACTATGCTGGCACTGGATATTGCCTGGGAGGATTGTATGAAGAATCTTAATCGGCTGAAAGATTTGGGCGCTTATGGTGATTACGGTTTCTATGAGTCCGTTGATTTTAACGTACCAAACTCCTTGGAGTTAACACCTTATTGCATCGTTAAATCCTATATGGCTCATCACCAGGGAATGAATTTGGCTGCAATTAACAATTATATGAACGAAGGCATTCTCAGAGAAAGATTTCACAGAGAGATGATAATAAAAGCTACGGAAGTTCTATTGGAAGAAAAGCGTCAGTCCCATTTAATTTCGATTGCCAGACATGGATATACAATTAAAATAGGGCAGCCTCTCTTTAAAGAGGATGTATATAATAATCGCCATATAAGCAGTACTGGTGTTAATCCGCCCATTGTAAACTATTTGTCAAATGGTAAGTATTCTCTCCTGATGACCTCTGATGGGGATGGATTTAGTAGATATAAGGACCGAATGATTCACCGTTTTCGATCGGATCTATATGCAAATACAGGTAATTATATATATGTTAAGGATATAAAGAATGATATTAACTGGAGTACGACTTATCATCCTACAAAAGTCGAGCCGGATTATTATCAGGTTATTTTTTCACCCCACAAGATGGAATATAAGAGACGGGATGGAGACATTTCTTCTTATATGACAGTGAGTTTGGATGTTGATCATAATTTTGAAATACGTAAAGTTGCGCTTACCAATCATAGTAAAGAGGAAAGAATACTTGAAGTCACCAGTTATATGGAAGTGGTGGATGATACACATTTAGCAGAATTAAGTCATCCTGCTTTTAATAAGTTATTTCTGGAAAGTGAGTACTTGGAAGAACAGGGTGTGTTTTTGGCAAAACGACGACGAAAAAAGGAAACCGATAATCCTTATATTATGCACCTGCTTACCACAGAAGCTAAGCTTAGTGAAAAAATAGAATACGAAAATGACAGAAAACGCTTTATCGGCAGAAATAACAATCTCCAGAATCCAGAGGCTGTAATGAAGAGTATTTCCTTTTCAAATAATGCAGGTTTTTGCAATGATCCAATTATGAGCTTACGAGTTAAATTATGTATACAGCCAGGCGAAACGGTTTGTATTTCATACATTACTGGAGTGTGTGCTAATCAAGAACAGGCAATAAGAATTGCAGGAGAACTGCGTACAAGTTATCAAATAGATAATATTTTAGAGAAATTCCGACTTCAAACCAACTTGGAACTAAAATATCTAGAGATTACCAAACCTCAACTTGGTGCTATACAGGATATCATTAGTCCTATATTCTACCCATCAGCAATCTTTACAGTCCCGGATGAAAATATAAGACGTAACTTTAAGAATCAGAGTTTTCTATGGAGATTTGGAGTATCCGGTGATAATCCTATCCTGCTCTTAATCGTTAGATCCATAGAAGAAGAAAGGATTGTAAAAGATGT
>DALYNO010000366.1:0-4364 GCA_031975295.1 Anaerocolumna sp.
AAAATCCAGGTGAATGAATATTAATTGCAGGTAGCGAAATGTAATAATAAACAAATGCAACTAATAGAATAACAATAGTACCAATTAAATAACGAATAACTTTTTTCATAGTAGTCCTTTCTAAACTAATTTTAATTCAAGAGTAAAATACCAAATTTTAGCGTAAAGAATTGATATAATCATATCAAAAACCAGCCAAATGTCAATTATAATTAGATTAGAATTATCTAAAACAATTCTAAATAAGATAAAAACCATCCTTTTATGAATGAAATACATAAGGGAGTGTTTCCTGTTATATACAAGTGTAATTGTTAAATTAAAATAAAGTGTTTCCTTTTTACACAAAAACTGTTAAAATGTCAGAGGTAACAATGTCATAATATTAAGTCATTATGATAAGCAAATATCATAAATGTCATGATGCTGATAATCAATATAATGGAGATAGATAAATTGAATTTGAATACCATCGTCACATATAAGAATGACATTTAATAGTTCAATATTTTGGAGGTTAGGATGAATATATTTTTTGTTTCACTAGGTTGTGATAAAAATTTAGTGGACAGCGAGGTAATGTTAGGCCTTATCAAAGAAAAAGGCTATCAGATTACTGATATGGAAGAAAAAGCAGATATCATAGTAGTAAATACCTGTTGTTTTATAAATGATGCCAAGGAAGAAAGCATTAATACAATACTGGAAATGGCCAAGTATAAAAAAGAAGGTAATCTAAAAGGTCTTATTGTAGCAGGATGTATGGCTCAAAGATATAAAGAAGATATAACAAATGAAATACCTGAGGTTGATGCAATACTTGGAACTTCTGGCTGCGATGCTATTGTTGCTGTTATAGAGGAAGTCTTAGAAGGTAAAAAGTCAGTTATGGTGAAAGAACCAGAAGAAGAAGGAACTGTAAATACTTCAAGAATTAATACAACCGGTGGTTTCTATTCTTATCTAAAAATTGCAGAAGGTTGTGACAAACATTGTACCTATTGTATTATACCAAGTATTCGTGGTAAATATAGAAGTGTACCAATGGAAAAACTGGTAAGTGAAGCAGAAGCACTCGTAAGAGGTGGTGTGAAAGAGTTAATCTTAGTTGCACAAGAAACCACACTTTATGGGAAAGATATTTATGGCTATAAAGCACTTCCTAAACTGCTCCAAGCTCTTTGCAAAATTGAAGATTTAGAGTGGATAAGAATTCTATACTGTTATCCAGAAGAAATTACAGATGAATTAATAGAAGTAATGAAAACGGAAGAAAAAGTCTGTCATTATTTGGACATGCCTATTCAACATGCTTCCGATGCCATATTAAAAAGAATGGGTAGACGTACAAGTAAAGAAGAATTAACTTCTATTGTTAAAAAACTAAAGAAAAACATTCCTGATATTGCTCTTAGAACTACTTTAATCACAGGCTTTCCTGGGGAAACGAAGGAAGATCATGAGGAACTTCTGGAATTTGTTAAGAATATGGAATTTGATCGTCTTGGTGTATTTACTTATTCTAAGGAAGAAGATACACCTGCTGCCAAATTAACGCCTCAGATTCATAAGCATATTAAGAAAAGAAGACAGGGCGAAATTATGGAATTACAGCAAGAGATAGCTTTTATGCATGCAAAAGACATGATTGGTAAAACTCTTAAAGTAATGATCGAAGGTAAACTTCCTGAAGAGGAAAAGGATGCCATATCTGCAGAAAACGTTTATATAGGAAGAACTTATATGGATGCTCCAAATGTTGACGGGTATATTTTTGTAAAAGTTAGAGGCGAAATTATGTCTGGAGAATTCGTTAAAGTTATGGTAACAGATGCTAAGGAATATGATTTAATTGGTGAGATAGTTTATGAATAAAAAATTTAGGCAGATGTGAGAATCTGCCGTTAAAGGAGAAGGAGTCTTATGAATCTGCCAAACAAAATTACAATAGCAAGAGTTTTTATGATACCAGTATTTTTAGTTGTCTATTTAGTTCCAGGAATACCAGCTGCTAATTATATAGCTGCAGCAATCTTTATTATCGCCTGTCTTACTGATGCACTTGATGGGTATCTGGCTAGAAAATATCATCTTGTTACAAATTTTGGTAAATTTGCCGATCCGTTAGCTGACAAACTTTTAGTAAGTGCTGCACTGATTTGCTTTGTAGAGCTAAAGTTAGTTCCAGCTTGGATTATCATAATCATTATATCCAGAGAATTTATTATAAGTGGATTTCGTCTTGTTGCATCAGATAATGGTGTTGTCATTGCGGCAAGTTATCTGGCTAAATTAAAGACTACGGCACAAATGATTATGTCAATACTTTTAATTGTTCATATAGATAATCAGGTATTTCAGGTATTGGAGCAGGTATTTATATACTTGTCCTTACTATTAACCATTGCATCACTTGTTGAATATTTATATAAGAACAAAAATGTATTAGCGGATAAAAAAGATAGTAAGGCTTAATATATTAATTTAGGTAGTTGAGAAACAATACAGCTTAATGAATTTATCAGATAATTGGCATGATTTTTTAATTCGAATATCCTTTCAGACAGGATTTTCTTATAAACTGAATCAATTATTTCATAAATAAATACGGCTTTGCGTTTCTCAATTATCTATTATTTGATGAAAGGAAATATTATGATAGCTGAATTAATAAGTGTAGGAACAGAGATATTACTTGGGAATATTGTGAATACCAATGCTAGTTATCTTGCAGAGAAATGTGCAGGACTTGGAATTTCTAATTTTTATCAAGTGAGTGTAGGTGATAATACAGAACGAATGACTAGTACATTACAAACCGCTCTTAATCGATCAGATATCGTAATAATAACAGGTGGACTTGGACCCACTAAGGCTGAGTTAACGAAGGAAGTTGCTGCTAACCTTTGTGGTATGAGATTGGTAATGGATGAAAGAACCAAGGATAGAATAATTCATTTCTTTCAAGAAAGGCATATTGACCATATGCCAGATAATAATTTGAAACAAGCTTTGGTACCTGAAGGTGCAATGGTAATCGATAATCACAATGGAACAGCTCCCGGGTTTATCCTTATGAACAAAGAGGGTAAAAGAATAATTTTATTACCTGGCCCACCAAATGAAGCCATACCTATGTTTGAATCTGATATCATACCATATCTGAAAGGTTTGCAAAATGGTACAATCTATTCTCAAATGGTTAAAATGATTGGAATCAGTGAAAGTAAGGCAGAGACAATGATTTCTGACTTAATTGACAATCAGACAAATCCAACCATTGCACCCTATGCCAAAAATGGTGAAGTACATCTTCGAGTGACTGCTTTTGCAGATAATGATATACATGGTAAAGAATTGACAGATCCATTGGTTTTAGAATTAAAAGAAAGATTTGGTAACCATATATATACCACGAAAGAGTCAGAGAATTTAGAGGATGTTGTTGTAAACTTACTTAGCAGTCGTAAGTTAACCCTAGCTACAGCGGAATCTTGTACAGGTGGACTTATTGCAGGGAGAATCGTTAATGTTTCCGGTGCTTCTGACGTATTTAATGAAGGCGTTATTACCTATTCTAATGAGGCCAAAGAAAAATATCTTCATGTAAGCGGAGATACCCTAAAGCGATATGGTGCAGTAAGTTATGAAACAGCAAAGGAAATGGCTGAAGGTGCCAGAATAAATCTTCATAGTGATGCTTCCCTGGCTGTAACTGGTATTGCTGGTCCTCTTGGAGGAACAGATGAAAAACCAGTAGGACTTGTATATATTTCCTGCGCACTACAAAACCATGTTATAGTAAAAGAGTACCATTTTAATGGCAGCAGACAGAAAATAAGAGAGAATACAGTGATCAGTGCATTGGATTTGCTGCGAAGGACTATTATAGAGTTCACAGAATAACCATGAATTTACCAAGGTTTTAACATAAAATTGACATAGTTAAGAAATAATATATAAAAGTAAAAATAGTATTTTTAACCCTGTTTCTTGGTAATGAAATTGGAGTGAATGGAATGAAAAATAACATGATTAAAAAAATCTCATTTGTAATAGTATTTAGTATCGTAGCAATGACAACAGCATGTTCTGAAAATACCCATAAAAACCGTGATCAGGTGGAGCATATTACCCCAAATCCAGTAGACACGAATTCGGGAACTGTAAACAAAGCAGTGGTTTCACCAGCCGTTGAACCTTCTGCTACCAAAGAACTATTAATATATACTCTCAACGAGAACACAAAAGAAGTGGAGTCAAGAACTGCCCTGGTAAACAAGGATACGGAATTAACACCAGAATTAGTCGTTAGTTTAGTAACAGATTCTTTAGCAGATATTATGATTCGTGTAGATGGTGAG
>DALYNO010000367.1:0-4353 GCA_031975295.1 Anaerocolumna sp.
GTTATAGATATACATATCATAATCCAGAATATCAGATGCCTCTACGTTAAGCTCTTTTGCTAAATATTTTAAAAAGAACTTTTCTTCGCTTATATCCTCCTTGGCTATAGAAAACAAAGGAATGGTATCTGTCTGTTTATTAAGTTCAACCCCTTTATTCACATCTCTGTTAATATGAATTGCCATATTAGGAATTGTAAGTATCGGTTTTTTTACATCCAAGATCTTCATAACTGGTTTAAAAGGGTCATCACTTCTTAATGCCACTCGACCAGCTATTGATAGAGGTCTATCCATCCAGGTGCTTAAAATAGGACCTCCATAAACTTCTGTGTTAAGCTTACAATAGGAATTTGATATCATCTCAGTTCTTGGTTTTACACGAAAACCGGGATGATCAGTGTGTGCTGCTGCAATCCTTAGGCTAGATCCTGGTTTAAATTCTTTCCCTATTGTAAAAGAGAATAGGGAAGTGGCATAAGGCATAACATAGTATCCTTTACCAGCTTCAAGAACCCATGGTTTAGAAAGATTGAGTTCACTAAATCCTGCTTCTTTTAATTTAATTATACTTTCTTCTACTACCTGATAAGGTGAGGTAGCAGCATTTATATATTGTATTAGTTCTTTTGCTGTCTCTTTAAAATTCATACGAATCGCTATTGCATATTTTTCTTATATAGTATATAAATATATGCAAATTCCCTTTCTATTCATTTCTGATTAAGATATCTGTACGTTTATACTTTATCTATTATTATAGTAGAACCCCTTCTATTATACAAGATTTTATTTGTGTTAAGTAACCAATGAAAAGAAACTCTACTTTGTAAACATATTGACGGAACCCTATAAATAAGATATCCTTATTTTAATATTGTCTTATAGATTTAATAAGTAGGCAGGTTTTTCTTTCGTAAAACACATTATTTAATTGGAGAATACTATGAACTCTGCTTTGTTTAAACAAGCCATTGATAAAGTTATAGATAATGAAAAATTAGAAATCGGTATTGGTACCTTGGGTGAAAAGACAGTTCATGCAGTTTTAAAAAACTATCTTTCCCCTGATACCTGCTGCCATGAAATAAAAGTGAAAAATTACTATGCTGATATTTATACTAAGGATGGTATTGTTGAAATTCAAACTGGAAATTTTAATAAACTTAGAAAAAAACTATCTGTATTTCTGGATCTTACAAAAGTTACAATTTGTTACCCTATACCTGCAACCAAATATCTAAGGTGGGTCAATGTAGATACCGGAGAAGTCAGTGCTCCCAGAAAATCTCCTAAGAAGGGTACCCCTTATATGATTTTTCCGGAATTATATAAAATAAAAGATTTTCTTAGCCATCCCAATCTCTGTATTCATATCATCCTCCTTGATTTAGAAGAATATAAATTACTGGATGGATGGAGCCAGGATAAGAAAAAAGGTGCTACGAAATCTGATAAAATACCATTGTCAATTTCAACAGAGATATGCATTCAGACACTTGCGGATTATGACAAATTAATACCAGACACCTTATCCGATACTTTTACTTCCAAAGATTACAAAAAAGAAAGTGGTCTTCCTAAATCTCATGCAAATACAGCCTTGCATATACTCTATCATATTGGTGCCTTAAAAAGAATCGGTAAAGAAGGTCGATTTTATGTATATAGCAAATAAAAGCAAACTATTTCATATTAGCCTGCTTATAATCTGCCAATAATAAATCCACCATACGTCCGTAACTTTTAACACCATCTTGCTGGCTGTTTGCCTTTAAATAACTATCATTCATTGTATTTGATACAGTACTAATCACTGTATCTTCAAATTTAGCCCAATAATAATATTCTTCCCGCAAATCAGTTGTAACAGCCACTGTATAGGTAGCTCTTATTTGATTATAAAGGCCTGGGTCCTGTTTGTACAATTGATTCCCTGCATAAGTAAGGGCAAGCATTACTCCGCTATATTGAAATAATAAATCATCGGATTGTTTACAGACTAGATATGCAATAAAGTTAGCCTCATCTTCTCTCATATATCCTCTTTGATGAGCTAATTCATGACATATGGTCACAGGTACAGAATATTGTGGTACATCCACATTTACATTGGCTTCCATAGTAAAAGGCCAAAATATTCCTGTAATCTCCATCCTGGACATAAACTCTGAGAAATGAACCGGTTTGGCTAAATTGTATTTTCCACTAAGTTCTGGATAACTGGTTCCAATTTTATCATATGCTCTGTTTGCAGTACTAGCTACTGCTTTCCAACCTGTCTGATTTACTTTAATATATCCCCGTTCATCAATATTACCTTCCTCCTTAGCTATAGTCTCTCTTAACTCACCAGCTTTTTCCGATAAGGAAAGGGTTAATTGATACAGTTCCTGCACAGAGGACTCTTCCACTTGAAGTCCTGCTATTTGTGCGAAGGGATACCTATGATAATTTACTCCACACATAACAGTATAGAAAAAATACAAACAACTAAAAAGACAAGCAATATTTACTATACTTAAAGTTAGAAAGTATAAACTATTCCTTTTGTGAACTATTCTTTTTATTAACTTAAAAAGAAATAAAACAATAATTATAATTAAGCTAATAGGTAATATAACAATAGCTATTTCCATGAAGGAGAAAGGGAATATTCCTGTAATAAAACTAATTACTTCTGAAACAGGAATATAAATTCCTCTGGCAAAAATATTTTCACTAATCCAACTATTTTGCTTCACTAACCATAACAAAAATATAGACAAAGGTATTAATAGTAAACAAAATGTTCTTTTCTTTTGTAATGCCTGGTACCATTTTAAGTATTTTACAACCTCTAGCTCTTTTTCCTTTATATTTTCTCTGTTTCCCATGGCATCTTATCCTTCCTAGTTGAAGTAAAGTTCCAGAATTATGCTTATTTATCTGTTTTCTTTTGGGTATGGTTATTGTGATTATGACTTAATTTTACAGCATCAACTGACATGTTAAGGATATCTATCACCTCTTCTTTGGGCATTTTTAAATATGCACTTAATTCATCAATGGTAGCCTCTCTTAGTAAATCATCCTCTAACTCTTTTGCAGCAGCTGTAATATAACTTACTTTATCCACAACTCGTTTCTCGAAATTTTCACTTTCTGATTCTTCCGAGATAGCGAGTTCCATATATTTTCTTATCGTATTATTTATATAGTCAATCTCTTCACCAGGGTTTGTATCCCCAACAACACTATCTACTCCGCACATAAGACCTATGTTACCCTCTTGAATCAAATCTTCTAGAATAACACCCCTGTTTTTATACTCTTGTGCCAATTCAATAACCTTTCTTAAATAGATTTCTAAAAATCTTGTTTTTCCTGCAAGATCTCCATTACGCATATTCATAATCAGTTGTTCTGTCTCTCCTTTTGTTTCAGCCGGAACCCCTTCTAAATCTTCTAAATACATTTTTAAATATACAGAATCTTCTTCCTCTTTTACTTTTTGTATCTCTTTATTATTTTCTTCATCCAGCTGTTCTAAATCTGTTGCTTCCTCGTTTTCACTTCTAGCCAAATCCTCCATCACAGCATTGGTATACTCATTTGTTTTTTCGATATAGCCTTTAATTTTAATGCTATGGGCTGCTAAATATGCAAAAATATGTTCATATTGTGCCTCACTAAGGCTCATATCTCCAAACATACTCTTGATTTCATTCATTCCTAATTGATTTCCCTGTACCTTGGCAACTTCTAATATATCTAGAAGCATTTCCTGAAACTTTATTTTATCATCCATAAGGTTATTTAACTCCATTTCTTTTTAATAATAGTAACCTATATTAATACCTTTAAACAAAGGGTTTTATATAAATATTCTAACATACCCAATTATTTATGGCAATTTGATTATTTTGGTCATAAATACTATTAGATCGTAAAGCTGTAACTACTTTTATCAAAGTACCCTATTCCCTGTCCTTGAATTAATTTCATGATATATGCTATAATACTATAAAATAAATAAAACTGGAGAAAACAAATGGAAAAAGAATTAGATAAGGATTTAGTTGTTCAAACTGAAGAAGTTTCTACTGCAACAGAACCAGTTGCAGAAGTACAGTCTATGAAAGATTATGAAGATCAAATAAACAAATCTTTCACTAAGATTGAGGAAGGAACTATTTTAAAAGGAACCGTTATTGGTATTTCAGATACAGAAGTAACGGTTGACTTAGGATATTATGCAGAAGGTATTATTCGTCTTGAAGATCTTAGTAATGATCCAAGATTTTCAATTAAATTTGATGTTACAATCGGACAAGAAATCTCTGCTGCCGTAATCAGAGAGGATGCAAGAAC
>DALYNO010000368.1:0-4353 GCA_031975295.1 Anaerocolumna sp.
CCACTAATAAACTTCGTCACATCAATTGATGTCTCACCATCTGTTACTGCTGCACTTAATATTTGCAGTTCCTTGGGATTTAAGATAGAATCAATGGAACAGTTAAAAATTTGGGCTATAGAAGGCAGTGTTGCAGTTTCAGGCAGATTTTTACCATTCTCCCATTTGGATATGGCTTGCGGTGATACCGAAAGTAATTCTGCTAATTTTTCTGCTGTCAGCCCTTTTTCTTTTCTTAGTAAGGTAATTTGTTTACCAATTTTATCATAATCCATACTACACATTAACCTTTTCATTCTATTATTCTCTTCATAATAAATGACCTTTCAAAGATTTCTATTTTAACTTCATATGCAGCGCTGTAAGGATAGTATAGACGAAGTAACCCAAGGAAGCCATACATCTTTGATTAAGATTTCTTATATTTACACAACATCAGGTTAAGTTTTATTGAACTAAACCCTTTTGTATTATTTGTCAACCTTCTCCCATTTATATCGCAAGGTTTCTTCACTCTGTACTAACTTATACAAGATATTTCCAGAGGCATCATAACCATAACCTTGCTGACTATTTCCTAAATTAGGGTTTTTATTTTCAAAGATGAGATAATTCATTTCACCTGTCTTAACCTCTAAGGATTTAGTTTCATGAAATACCGTAACTTCAATTTTTGACACAGACTTATCTTCAACAATGAGTGGCAGAATCTGAATTCCATATTTTTCATCTGTATCTGTCCAGTAATATATACTTCCTGCATTAATTATCCCGCCTTCATCCGTTATATATTTAGGCCATATGAGGTAGTTATCCTGGGCTTTCCAACCATTCCAATGTTTCTTTACTGTTACTACATCATAACTGCTCTCGCTGCTATAGAAATAGAATTTCCAGTCTCCCCAGTCATAGTTGCCCATTAATCTGGAGGAATTATTTAACCTGCCTGACAGATTGGCAGCGGATTCTGACGTAAACCGATATCCAACAGCATAAAACAGAAGAACTTCAAATGCTATACCCACTATTATACCTATGATTAATCTAATCATCAGATTTCTTCTGCGAATCTTCTTAGCAATGGTAACATATCCTTTGGTTTCTTCTATATTTGGCGCTTCTAATAATGGTTCATTATCTATGGTACTATAGAATCTTTCACATTTTTTACACTCAGCCAAATGTTCCAATACTACATTTTTACTTGTTTCTGTAGCCGCCTCATCAATACATAGGGGAATTAGGTCTCTAATCATATCACATTTATATTTCATAATCGAATCTCTCCTTTAACTGCTCCTTAATTTTTGCTTTTGCTCTACCATAAATAACTTTTGCACTAGACTCTGTAATACCTAATACAGTTCCGATTTCACTATACTTTAAGTCTCCATACATTCGATACAATACTATATTTCTTGTTCTCTCATCAAACTCTTCCATTATCTTATGTATAAACCGAATTAACTCTTTTTTCTCTGATTGTTTCGTAAAATCATTTATTACTTCATCTTTTACCATCTTAACCATAAGTTTCTCTTTTTTTATCTCATTTCTTATATAACTGTAATAAGTATTTTTAGCTATTTGACAAAGCCAAGTCTTAATTTCACAATCTCCACGGAAACGATGAAAAGAAATAAAGGCTTGATAGAAGGTTTGCTGTAATAATTCTTCAGATAAATCATAACGGTAACTTGTTAATTTACATAGAAATCTATAAATATCATCTTTATATTTCATATAAATATCTTCAAATACCCTCACATCATTCCTCCTTTTTTTGATTACCTAAATTAGGCTTAGAGTGTTGAATCCACCCAATTCATTTTACATCCAATTTCCTATTACCTATATATTAGTAGCAGATTTAGCAAAGTAGTAACAGATAATCAATATTTTATTCCTATAAATTCCATGATACACGATTATATTAAAAATGGGCAAGTACCATAAATATGGTCTTGCCCAAGTAATTTGAATCATTATGATATATACTATTTGTAACTACTTACTTTATTTCTGAAAAAAGTTAATTTCTTCTGACTGTCCCCAGTTAAAGAAACCATCAAAGCCCTGTGCCTCAAGTTTATCAATAAATTTACCTACTTTTTTAGGCTTGATAAACATAGCAACATCATACATATTTCTTTGTTCTTCTGCTGCCTTCATAGCTTCTATAAAATCCTTTTCATCATAAAGATAAGCAATTTTTTTTATTTTGTTTGGTATTTCATAACCCATATCTAGTAAAATACCAAAGATTCTCTCAAATCCAATGGAGAAGCCTACGGCAGGAACCGACTCATTTAAGAATTTGCCAATAAGATTGTCATAACGTCCACCACCAGCAATGGCTCCACGAAATTTCTTACTTTCAATTTCAAATACAGTTCCTGTATAATATCCTTGACCACGAATTAAGGTAAGATCATATACTACTTCAAAGTTTCCCCCTGATATAGCATTTACTGCGTCTAATATATATTCAATGCTCTTAATACTTTCTTCTTCTCCACACAAAGCTTTTGCTTTTTCAATTGTAAACGGTCCATTTTCAAAGATATCTAATAACTTATTTATGCTTGTTCCATCATATCCTTTTCCTTCAAGCTCTTCTTTCACACCAGATGTGCCTACTTTATCCAACTTATCAATGGTGATACAAACACTATCAAGTTGTTCAGGCAAGAAGCCCATTTTTGTAAGCACTGTTTTAAGAAGTCTTCTGTCATTAATTTTAACTTTGAAATCTCCAATCCCAATTTTACTTAGGGCCTGAGCAGTAATAGCAATTAATTCTACTTCTGAACTTAGGGAAGTACTACCAATTACATCTATATCACATTGAACAAATTCACGTAATCGGCCTTTTTGAGGACGTTCTGCACGATAAACTTTATCAATCTGAATACACTTAAAAGGAAGTAAGAGCTTGTCTTTGTTATTCGCATAATATCTGCTTAAAGGAAGAGTAAGGTCATATCTTAATCCCATATCGGCAAGCCCTAAAGAATCTTTCTCTTCCAATGCTTTTTCTAGTTTGTCTCCTCTTTTTAATACCTTAAAGATTAAATTTAAATTTTCTCCGCCTTCACTTTTATCAAGATTTTCAATATCTTCAATTACAGGGGTCATAATTCTTTGGAAACCATAAGACTGATATGTTTTTAATATAACAGAGATTAAATAATCTCTTAATAGAACCTCCTTGGGTAAGTAATCATTTGTTCCTTTAACAGTAGTAATTTTCATAATATGTCTCTCCTTTAAATAAATTTCAAATACTATATAAATACGAATAGAATAAATGCATAAATACAGTTTTACGCCAAACTAAGTGGCAATACGACTACGTTTTAATTGAACCATCCTGTATAATGCATTAAGGTTGGTTTGTTTTTCCTCAAATTGAAAAAAGTCACTTGGGTATACCCAGTGACTTAACCAAATGCATCTCTAACATTCATCATCACGGGCATGACCATACAGGATGTCGCCCAAGTTATAGACTAAATCCTTCTTGCATGATTATGATGATGGTGAATGTTTAGAATAAGCATAGTATTCCTCCAAAAAGTTTATATGATTTAATTTAATGGAATAAAGTATATTTGTCAAGTTATATTTCATTTCATGCAAACCCAAGTGAATATTTGAAGCCCATTACTTCTGTCTTCCAGACTTCCAGTTTAAGAACCACAAGCCAGATGATAGTATTCTAAGTGCAAATAAAGTCCAAAAGACTGTCTGAAGAGCAGTCAGATCAGCTCCCAGTAAAGTATATACTCTAACACCTGCCATAGGCATTATCCCATTGGATAACATGACAAACACGGTATAAATTGAAATACTTAATGTTTTATTACGTTCCGGAATAGATATCAGTAAATATTGTGGCAGGTTAAGAGATACGTTGGCTAATGCCAAATTGGCAAATGTGTTCATAAATAGGAATACTACGGGTGCATAACTAATTGGCAGACTAGTTCCTATAATCATACAGATAGGACATAAGGCAAGACCAAGATTCCCAAGTATTATTCCAAATCTAGGACCAATTCTTTCATTAATTCTACTCCACAAGCCAATGGTTAGAAACTGCGCCACTGCTGAACCAATGGATACATAGCTTAACCACGCTTCATTCATTTTCAAATAATTAACCTGACCGAGAAAATATAAAGTCCAATCTGCATGCCAGGTTAAATAAAAGAACAACGCTGTTCCAAGAAATTTCATAAAGGGTTTATGATGTACTAAATCTGTAAGTGTATTTTTAAGCTCAGTAAATTTAATATAATTCCGTTCTACTGCCTGCCCTTCTTTTAACTTTTTCAAAGTAAAAATTTG
>DALYNO010000369.1:0-2832 GCA_031975295.1 Anaerocolumna sp.
ATATTTAAAGAATTGTGCCGCCCACATTTGATGCTGTCCAACTTCTGTTGTAATGATGGCATCACCACCTGTTAGCTCATATAGTTTTTCTAAAATAAAGGGACCTGTAAGTATCTCTTTATGATACTTAAGCGGAAACTCTTCCTTCATCTTAAGTACTTGATTTACCCATTCTTTATTATCTTGCTGCTGTAGCGTTTCGTTGAATAACTTAAGTACCTCTTTGATATCACCAACAACACAATGACTCGTGAGTACATTCTTATTTATTTCAACTGGATCAATATCTATCTGTAGTATTTTAGCATTTTTAGCGAATTTATTAGCATTTCCTGTTACTCTGTCACTAAATCTAGCTCCAATGGTAATTAATAAGTCACATTCCGTAACGCTTAGATTGGCAGTTTTTGTTCCATGCATACCAAGCATCCCGGTATATAAAGGATCCTCACCGTTAAAAGCTCCTTTTCCCATTAAAGTATCCGTAACTGGCGCATTGACTTTTTCAACAAAAGTCTTTAATTCCTCATAAGAATCAGATATAACAGCTCCACCACCTATAAATATCATCGGTTTCTTTGATGCATTTATCATGTCTAAAGCAAGGTCAATATCTTCCTGTGTAAAGGTATCACTAGCAACTTGAATAGGTGAAATTTCTTTTTTTATATATTCCGCCTTATTAGCTGTGACATCCTTGGCAATATCAACTAGTACAGGACCGGGTCTTCCGGTTTGTGCTATTAAAAAAGCCTTTCTTAATATATCTGCAAGTTTATCAACATCTTTAACAATAAAATTATGTTTGGTTATTGGCATAGTAATCCCGGCAATATCTACCTCTTGGAAACTATCCTTTCCTAATAGATTAACAGCAACGTTACCTGTAATTGCTACCATAGGAACTGAATCCATATACGCAGTTGCGATACCTGTTACCAGATTGGTAGCACCTGGACCGCTGGTTGCTAAGCATACTCCTACTTTACCTGTTGACCTGGCATAACCGTCAGCAGCATGTGAAGCTCCCTGCTCATGGGAAGTCAAAATATGGCGTATCTCATCTTGATGCCTGTATAATTCGTCATATATGTTTAAAACAGCACCGCCTGGATACCCGAATATGGTATCAACACCCTGTTCCTTTAAACATTCAACTAGTATTTGTGAACCTGTTAACTGCATATTTTACACCTCTTTCATGATTTAGATATTTAAACCGCTAAAGTGTCAGGGTAAATATCTAACCTGTATCTTATCATTTCGGTACTTCAAGTATAGCACCACGGCTTGCAGAAGTAACCATCGCTGCATATCTTGCAAGATATCCTCTTGTGATTTTGGGTTGTCTAGGTTGCCATTTGGCACGTCTTAATTCTATTTCTTCCTCTGATACTAAAAAGTCCAGAGTGTTGTTATTTATATCAATTCTAATGATATCGCCTTCTTCTACAAGAGCAATATTACCACCAACTGCAGCTTCCGGAGAGACATGACCAATGCACGCACCTCTTGAAGCACCTGAGAATCGACCATCTGTTATTAGTGCAACACTTGATCCAAGTCCCATACCCATAATGGCTGAAGTAGGGTTTAACATTTCTCTCATGCCTGGTCCACCCTTAGGACCTTCATATCGGATTACTACAACATCACCTGGTATGATCTTACCATCCTTAATAGCAACTATTGCGTCATCCTCACAGTCAAATACTCTTGCTCTTCCTTCATGATACATCATTTCTGGCGCAACTGCAGATCTTTTTACAACACCGGAATCTGGAGCAAGATTACCTTTTAGAATCGCTATTCCACCTGTTTCACTATATGGATTTTCAATTGGTCTTATGACTTCGGTATTTAGGTTCGTTGCATTTTTTATATTCTCATATACAGTATTACCTGTAGCTGTAATCAAATCTGTATATAACAAATTCTTTTTATTTAATTCATTCATAACAGCATAAACACCACCTGCTTCATATAAATCTTCTATGTAGGTATGTCCAGCAGGTGCTAAATGACACAAGTTAGGGGTCTTAGCACTTATTTCATTTGCAATTTCTAAATTCAATTCAACACCAGCTTCGTGAGCAATAGCTGGAAGATGTAACATACTATTTGTTGAACAACCAAGTGCCATATCTACTGTTAAAGCATTTAAGAACGCTTTTTCTGTAAGAATATCGCTTGGTCTTATATTTTTCTCATATAATTCCATGATTTTCATACCTGCATGCTTCGCAAGTCTGATTCTTTCAGAATATACAGCTGGTATTGTACCATTCCCTTTTAGTCCCATGCCGAGTACTTCAGTCAGGCAGTTCATACTATTTGCTGTATACATACCAGAACAGGATCCTGCTGTAGGACAGGTTTTACATGCATATTCTTCTAACTCATCTTCTGTAATATTTCCAGCACTATATGCACCAACAGCTTCAAACATACTGGAAAGACTTGTCTTTTCACCCTTTACTTTACCAGCAAGCATAGGTCCGCCACTTACGAAAATGGTAGGAACATTAACTCTAGCTGCCGCCATTAAAAGACCAGGTACATTCTTATCACAATTTGGTACCATAACCAATGCATCAAATGCATGGGCCATAGCCATGGCCTCTGTGGAGTCCGCGATTAGATCTCTAGTGACTAAAGAATATTTCATACCGTTATGGCCCATGGAAATTCCATCACAGACGGCAATGGCTGGAAATACAATAGGCGTTCCTCCCGCCATTGCCACACCGAGCTTAACTGCTTCGACTATTTTGTCCAGATTCATATGCCCGGGTACTATTTCATTATAAGAGTTAACAATACCAATAATTG
>DALYNO010000369.1:2842-4338 GCA_031975295.1 Anaerocolumna sp.
CAATAATTGGCTTGCCAAGTTCCTCTTTTGTAAGTCCCAGGGCATTAAAAAGTGATCTGTGAGGTGCTTGCTGTATACCTGTTTTTACTGAATCGCTATTCATATCCATACCACCTTTTCTTATTTATTGAATTTTTTACCACTGTGAATGCATAAATTTACGGTGTTTCCGTATATAATAACTTATACTTGTAAAAAAATCAACAAATATTTGTTAAATGAATGGATTTTTTCCTTTTATTTAGAATATAGCGCTACAATCTTTAATAATATCTCTACTACTTTCTCCATAGATTGCACTGGAATATATTCATATCTACCATGAAAATTACTTCCGCCAGTACAAATATTAGGGCAAGGAAGTCCCATATAAGATAGTCTTGCACCATCAGTACCTCCTCTGATTGGAAGTATGATAGGTTTCACATCTAAATCCTCCATAGCTTTCTTGGCATTCTCAATCAAATGAAAGAAGGGCTCAATCTTTTCTTTCATATTGTAATAAGAATCTGATATGGTAACTGTTACACTGCCTTCACCATATTTTTCATTCATATAATCTGCGATCTTTTGAAATCTTTTCTTCTTCTCCTCAAAAATATGTTTATCATGATCTCTTATAATATAAGAAGCTTTTGCATGATCTACATTACCCTCCAGTGTTGAAATCATATAGAACCCTTCATAATTCTCGGTAAACATAGGGTTTTCATGAACAGGCAACATATTTTGAAATTCTACTGCAAGTAAAAGAGCATTTATCATCTGGTTTTTAGCGCTGCCTGGATGAATACTAACTCCTTGGAATATAACTTTAGCGCCAGCCGCATTGAAATTCTCAAATTCTATTTCCCCTAATTCTCCACCATCTACAGTATAGGCAAAATCCGCTCCAAAGCCCTCTACATCAAAAAAGTCAACACCTCGTCCTACTTCTTCATCTGGTGTGAAGCCTATCTTAATAGTTCCGTGTTTGATTTCAGGGTTAGAAAGGAGTGTTTGAGCCAACGTCATTATTTCTGAAACACCAGCTTTATCGTCTGCCCCAAGGAGCGTTGTTCCATCTGTTACAATCAGGTCTTTGCCGATATTTTTCTTAAGGCTTGGATATCTGCTTGGACTCATAATAATGTTTTGTTCTTTATTTAAAACAATGTCTGACCCGTCATAATTTTCTACAATTCTAGGATTTACATTCTTACCGCTAATTGCATTAGAAGTATCCATATGTGAAATAAAACCAAGTACTGGTAATTCTTTGTCTATATTAGAGGGAATAGTAGCATATACATAACAGTGTTCATCCAATATAACATCGGATGCTCCCATTTCTTTTAATTCTTTTACTAAAATATTTGCTAAATCTCTTTGTTTTTCTGTACTTGGAACAGTCTCCATATCATCCTGAGACTGGGTATCCACTTTAACATATCTTAAAAATTTCTCTGTTACTTTTTCCATATATACCTCTTTCTGCTGCTTTTATTAGGTTAAGC
>DALYNO010000370.1:0-4329 GCA_031975295.1 Anaerocolumna sp.
TCTAAAGGATTATCACAATGCTGAAGATATTGCACAGGATGTTTTTGCGTATATTTACGTGAATCCCTTGAACTATTCTGATAAATATGAATTTAAAACCTATTTATTTATGCTGGGGAAAAGGAGAGCTATCGACTTTATACGTAAGAATAAGAAACATAATTATGTTTCTACAGATGATAGGGATAATCAGGAATATCATTCTTTGGAAGACATTCATTCTTTGGAAGAAATTATATATCAACGTGAAAATACCTTATCTATTAAAAAAGCTTTGGAAGAAGTAAAACCCGAATATCGTCAGGTAATTGTATTAATTTATATCAATGGCTTATCATTAGCTGAGACAGCAGCTGTTATGGACAAATCAGTAGCAGCAGTAAAAGTATTGTCACTCAGAGCCAAGAATAAGTTAAAGAAAGTTTTAGAAAAGGGAGGACATGTCTATGAAATCTGACCGGGAGTTTTTACAAGGAATATATGAGAAAGCACAAGAGTTGAAACTCTCAACACAAATTGAAGAGAGAAAAGGGTCATCCATTAAGAGACAATGGAATTCTAAATTGCATATAAAACCTGCCAATCTAAGATTTGCAATGGTAGCTGCGGTATTTGTTCTTCTCATAACCTCAGGTGTTTTTTTAAAATCTACCATATCAAAAAATGAAGTAGAAAAGCCGCAAACCTTTGGGCTGACGCCTAGAGGATTTCAAGGAGTGGAAGAAGAAGTCCAGATATGGGATATAGTGACGGATGTAATAGAGGTCAAATTCTCGCAAAATAAGAATTCATTGGAAATAGTCCATGTGTATAAAGGTCAAATCAAGGAAGATGTACTCTTAGATACTGTTAAACACTATATTACTAATATAGACCAGAGTCAGACCGCCCTTGTTCTACTAAAAGATTACAAGGAATATATAGCGGTACTGGATATTTATTACAGTGATAAAGCGAATCGCAGCTACAAGAACTCATCAAATGAGGAGATAACCCTGGATAGCTTAAAGGAGTTTCTGGCTGAATAAGTAAATATTGTAGAACAGTATAGGAATTGAAATAATCAAATAAAAATATTAATTTAGTATAAGCGGAGGATTTAAAAATGAGAAAATTTATGATGAGTTGTATGGCAGTATTTATGGTATTAAGTTTAGTAGCATGCGGGACTACTGCAAAGGAAACAGCAAGCAAAGGGCCTGAAGGGGCTTTAAGTGATATAATTGATAAAATATATGAAACAAAAGATACAGGTTTAGCGTTAATGACTACGGATATTGATCTTACGAATGCAGATGATGTTAAGTATAATACAGGAATCTCTGACCTATCCAAAATAAAAGAAGCAACCATCTCTGAGGCAATGATATCTGCCCAGGCATATTCTCTTATATTAGTACGTGTGAATGATAGTAAAGATACAAAAGCTGTAGCGGAAGAAATGTTAAAGGGAGTTAATCCCAATAAATGGATTTGTGTATCTGCTGATGATGTAAAAGCAGCAGGAGCTGGTGATACCATTATGCTTATAATGACCTCCTCTGCTTATGCGGATGCTGTAACAGCAGATGATCTAGTAAAAGCATATGAAACTATTTGTGGTGGTAAATTAGACTTTACCTTACAAAAATAGAAGCAAAGTATATATTTGTTGGAAAGTGGCAATATTGCAGGCAAACCTGTGATATGCAGAAGGTGAAAATATGTTATTTTCTAGTATAACTTTCTTATATTATTTTTTACCAGCAGTCATACTAGTATATTTTTTATTGCCATTTCGATACAAAAATATACTTCTGCTGCTATCAAGTTTAATCTTTTATGCTTGGGGAGAACCGAAATACAGTTTTCTAATGATATTCTCCTGTATAGAAGGATTTATTCTTGGACTGTTGATTGAAAAAGAAAAGGGAACAAACAGAGGAAAGATTCTGGTATTTATTTCAGTGGTGATTAATTTAGGTTTACTGGGTTTCTTTAAATACTTTAATTTCTTTTTGGATAATATTAATGGAATATTCAATCAGAATTTCACTTTTCTTTCTATAGCACTTCCAATGGGAGTTAGTTTTTATATTTTTTCTATCATCAGTTATAATATTGATATTTATAGAGGCTTATTTAAGGCAGAGAAAAATCTGCTTGATTTTACCACATATATTGCTTTCTTCCCCCAATTGGTTGCTGGTCCAATCATCAGATATTCAGATATTTTAGTTCAATTGCATAAGAGAGAGCATGGTTTATCCGAATGTTATTATGGAGGCAGAAGATTTATTATAGGTCTTGCCAAGAAAGTACTGTTTGCTAATGCTTTTGGGGCATTAGTGAGCAGGTTTGGTGAGTCAGATGAAAAGACAGTACTTTTTTATTGGCTGTATGCCATTGGGTTTACGTTACAAATTTACTATGATTTTTCAGGCTATAGTGATATGGCGATTGGTCTAGGAAGGATTTTTGGATTTAGATTTTTAGAAAATTTTAATTATCCATATACAGCACAGAGTATTACTGACTTTTGGAGAAGATGGCATATGTCATTAAGCACATGGTTTAAAGATTATGTATATATACCTATGGGAGGCAATAGAGTTTCCGTGCCGAAACAAATTTTCAACTTATTAGTGGTATGGATGTTAACCGGTTTCTGGCATGGGGCTTCCTGGAACTTTATATTATGGGGATTATATTTTGCAGTTATTTTAATATTAGAAAAGTTTCTACTTAAGAAAAACAACATTTTTTTGAAAAATAGTAAAATAATCTCTCATATTTATGTAATGTTGATTGTGATCATTAGTTTTATCATATTTCATGCAGAAACACTTACCCAGGCAATTACTGAATTATCCGCTATGTTTGGTTTGACAAACATTCCATGGATAAATACGGAAGCACTCTATTATTTGGGAAGCTATGGTGTTGTATTCCTATTTGGAATCATAGGTGCTACACCATTGTTAAAAGAGTTTTATCATAAAATAGCACAGAATAAAAATATTGACAGCATTACAATTATACTGGAACCAGTGGTACTAACTATCATACTCTTAGTAGTTACAGGCTATTTAGTAGATGGATCCTTTAATCCATTTCTTTACTTTAGATTTTAGGAGGAAGGTATGAAAGAAAAAATGAAGATTTATACAGGATTACTAATGATTGTAATTACGATCAGTACCTTAATCATGATAAATCTAGTTAGAACGCCGGATGATTTTTCCCTGAGTGAAAGGAGAAAGTTAAAACAGCCTCCAACCTGGACAGTTCATGGTTTTTTAGATAACAGTTTTACAAAAAACTTTGAAGATTATACTTTGGATCAATTTCCATTTAGAGATACCTTTAGAACTTTGAAAGCTTTAAGTAATTATTATTTCTTTTTACAAAAAGATAATAATGGAATATATGTTAAGGATGGATATGCTGCCAAACTTAATTATCCCTTAAAGGAATCTTCTGTACAATACGCATTAACCAGATTTGAGTATATCTATGAACATTATTTATCTGACAAAAATATGAAAGTTTTTACAAGTGTTGTACCGGATAAAGGATATTTCCTAGCAAATAAAACAGGATATCCATCTATGGATTATCATAAATTGTTCCGTATGGTTGAAAAAGGTATGGATTATGCCAGATATATTGATATCCTTGATTGTCTTAAATTAGAGGATTATTACAAAACTGATACCCACTGGCGTCAGGAAAAAATTCAGGCAGCAGCTGATAAAATTGCAAAAGAGCTGGGTATATGGGATACTTTATCAAACAAATATGAAGAAATAACTTCTGATATCCCTTTTGACGGTGTATATTATGGTCAAATCGCCCTGCCCCTGCAAAGTGATACAATAAAATATCTCACAAATCAAATAATTGAGAAAAGTGTGGTTTACAATCATGAAACAAAAGCTGAAAAACCTGTTTATGATCTGGAAAAATTGGCAGGCAATGATCCCTATGAAGTATTTTTATCGGGTGCCACCGCACTGCTTACAATTAACAATCCATCGGCGAAGGCTGACAAAGAATTAATTCTATTTAGAGATTCCTTTGGGGGAAGTATTGCACCTTTGTTCATAGAAGGGTACTCCAAGATTACGGTGGTAGATATTCGCTATATTAGAAGTGATATATTAGATCAATATATAGAGTTTAAAAATCAGGATGTTTTATTTTTATATAGCACACTGTTATTAAATGATAGTTTCAGTTTAAAATAATAATTGCTCTTTGTGTCATGTATTGGTGGTAATGAAATACTTAACATGTAAAAGGGATATTTTCAATAAATAGATAGATATCTCAATTTATAAAATGGAT
>DALYNO010000371.1:0-4325 GCA_031975295.1 Anaerocolumna sp.
CAATATTATGTCTGGTGTGTTCATATTCCCTGGAAGGGTTTCCGAGTCCGATTATAATGTACATGATACAACCTTTCCGGGCAAACTAATATTACCCTTATACTTTCATGTTAGTTATCAAATTTTGCACATAAACTTACGCTGCACAATTGGATCTACCCCCTTGTGCAGCTGCCTGCGCTTTATCTAAATTATTCCTTTATTATAAAGGATATGAGTTACTATAGCAATCTATAATATTTTGATAATAATACAACTTTATATCCAACTTTCATATTACGAAACGATATATCAGAAAATATAAAAATCTATATGACACATTTCTTTTACTCTATAGCTTCTAAATCATAAGAATCCTTAGCAATGGGATACTTACTTAAAAATTCTTCTGAACTAAATTCCTCATCTCTTATATGACCTTTAAAATCTTCTTCTGATTTAAGATAATAGTCATATATAATTACACCTCGCCCATCCAAAGTAATAGGATCATCCCAAGTACAATCTATGTTATACCATTTTCCCTCTAAGTATACAATATTCCAGCCATGGCTGTCCTTATTGCCTGTTCCTGTTATAATGCGAGAGGGTATTCCAGCCTCTGTAAACATTTTATATGCCAAACTCATATATCCTTGGCAGGTAGAACTTTTTCTGACTAAATTATCATAGGTTGAATAATTGAGCGTTTCTGTATCATAAGAAGCATTTTGTATTATAAAATCATGTATTTTCTTTATTTTATCTCTGTCACTTAAATCTTTAATATCCCATTTACGAAATAGTTTCTCAATGATTTCATCTACTTGCCTGGTTTGATCCGCCGTTTCATTATATTTAAACTCATAGTTTATAGTCATATTATTACCAAATCCAACTATGTGAGCATAAATACTATTTGCTTTATACCTAAGGTAATCAAAATCCCCTGAATCCAAAGGGTCATCTATACGGTAGACTTTATCAATTACATCTTCCGTAAACCACTCCATTTCTTCCACTGGGCCAACATATTGCAGCGTTAATTCATCAGAACCGCTTAACATAGCTTTTCGAACTTCTGCTATGAAGTCCTCCTCATTGCTTTCTTCCATAAGCACATTAATGTTCATAAAGGTTTCTCTAAAATGATACTTATCATTTAAAGTATATAAAACAATTATAACAATGGTTAACCAAAAAAGACCTTTTATTAAATTTTTCATATACCATCCCCTGCCTTACAAATATTAGTTGTGTTATTATATTATACCTTACCAGATGGTTTTTTAGCAATCTTTTCATAAAGAAAAAGCTGCCAACAAATTTATTTAAAATAAATCTGTTGACAGTTTTCATACTTTGCAATCTTTGGCATCTTGTCAGTTTAGTAAATTATTAAGCTTCTATTTTCTCTTCATATTCTTCTGCTGCTATTTCGTAACTTTCTAAAACAATTTTTTGAATCTTATCTCTTGTTTCAGAATTAATAGGATGTGCAATATCCCTATATTCCCCATCTCCTGCTTTACGACTTGGCATTGCAATAAAAAGCCCTTTTTCTCCCTCAATTACCTTAATATCATGTACTACGAATTCATTATCCATGGTAATTGATACTACTGCCTTCATTTTTCCTTCTTTACTAACCTTGCGTACACGTACATCTGTAATTTGCATTGTGTATAGCCCCCTTTAAAGTATTTATCATTTATTGTGCCAAAGCGGATTTTATCCCCTTGTATTGCCTGCTTATGTATTAAATCCGATATTTTACTTCAGTTATTTATTGTTTTTTGGTAAACCATTTAACAGATCAAATTATATATCTCTCATTTCTTTCAACAACTATTCTTACGTCATCTGCACTACCAATATGGGTTGTATTAGGTCTTATAGTGTCCCTGCTTTCCACAATACAATTTTCTATATATGTATTGTCTCCTATGTGTACATCATTAAGAATAATTGAATTTTTAATTACACAGTTATTGCCAACATATACTTTCTTAAACAAAATGGAATTCTCTATTCCTCCGTTTACAATACAACCGCTGGAAATAATACTGTTCTTTACATAGGATCCCTGATTATATTTAGCAGGAGGAAGATCATCAATTTTAGAGTACACATCCGGATACTCTTTAAAGAAGTAATTCCTTACCTCTTTCTTAAGAAAATCCATATTGGTATTAAAATAAGCCTCCACAGTAGCAATATTATTCCAATAGCCATTTAATTCATAGGCATATATTTTCTTTAAGTTCTTATATCTGATTAAAATATCCTTAACGAAATCATAGCGGTCTTCCTGTGCAGACTTTTCTAACAAGTCAATCAATAGCCTTCTACGAATTACATAAACACCAATGGATACTTTATTATCAGTTGTTACAATGGGTTTTTCTTCAAACTCCATTATTCTTCCATCTTCATCCGTTTTAATAACACCAAATCTGCTGGCATCCTCATCCATGTCTAACTGTTTCGATACTACTGTAATATCTGATTTTTTTGCAATATGATATTCTAATACCTTATTATAATCCAGCTTGTATACGCCATCTCCGGATGCTATTACTACATAAGGTTCATGGCTGTTCTTTAGAAAGCTTAAATTCTGATACATGGTATCGGCTGTACCGCGATACCAGAAACTGTTATCAGCAGTAATTGTTGGTGTGAAGACAAATAACCCACCTTGCTTTCTACCAAAATCCCACCATTTGGAGGAGTTTAAATGCTCCTTTAGAGATTTTGCATTATATTGCGTAAATACTGCTACTTTCTGAATATGAGAATTTGACATATTACTCAGTGCAAAATCAATACAGCGATAACTGCCGGCAATTGGCATAGCAGCGATTGCTCTTTTTGCCGAAAGTTCTTTCATTTTATTATTATTGCCACCTGCTAAAATAATACCAACAGCTCTCATACCTTTGCACCTGCCTTTATCAAAGTCTGTCCGCCCTTTAGTTCTCCATCTATATAGTCAGCCAGTACAGTATAGCCTGAAATTGCTGTGTTTTTACCGATTTTTACATTGTCTGGTATATGTGATTTCTCTCCCACAGTTACCAGTCCAAATGAATAGATACTAGGTTCCACTTCATTAGGAACTTCCTCTCCAGTTCCCAGAACAGAATTGGTACCAATTACAGCACCTTCTGCAATAATGGATTTATAAATGCTGGCACCTTCTTTGATTACTGCTCCAGTCATAAGAATGGAATCCCTAATTACAGCACCTTCTCCCACGTATACACCGGATCCAATTACTGAATTATAAACCTCTCCGTATATTTCAGCACCTTCTCCAATAATTGCCTTATCGATTACGGCTGTTTCCGAAATATATTGTGGCAGTATGATATCACTTTTTGTATATATCTTCCAGAATTCTTCATATAAATTAAATACAGGTATTAAATCAATTAATTCCATATTGGATTCCCAATAGGCACCTAATGTCCCTACATCCTTCCAATAGCCATTGTACTCATAAGCAAAAACTCTATCACCTCTATCATGGCAATAAGGAATAATATGTTTGCCAAAATCACAACCTTTTTGTTCTGATAAAGTAATCAATGCCTCCTTAAGTACTTTCCAGGTAAATATGTAAATTCCCATAGAAGCCAAGTTACTTCTTGGTACTTTAGGTTTCTCTTCGAATTCTATAATTCTTTTATTAGAATCAGTAATTGCAACACCGAATCGGCTGGCTTCCTCCATTGGAACTGGTATGGTAGCAAGCGTTATATCTGCATTGTTTCTTTTGTGAAAATCAAGCATTGCTTCATAATCCATCTTATATATGTGATCACCGCCTAAAATTAGGACGTAATCCGGATTATAATATTCCATATACTCTAAGTTCTGATATATGGCATTAGCTGTTCCAGTATACCATTCACTACTTGTACTCTTTTCATAGGGAGGTAAAATAGATACTCCTCCTCTATTTCTATCCAAATCCCAAGGTATACCTATTCCTATGTGTGTGTTTAACCGCAGAGGCTGATATTGAGTCAAAACACCAACTGTATCAATTCCAGAATTAATACAATTGCTTAAGGGAAAATCAATTATCCTATATTTGGCTCCAAAAGTCACTGCAGGTTTTGCAACATTAGACGTTAAAACTCCAAGCCTTGAACCTTGTCCTCCAGCTAACAACATTGCAATCATTTCCTTTTTAATCACGCAATCACCTCTTGTTGTTTAATTTGACATTATTATACCATTCTTTTACATAAATGTGAATAAATTTTACAAATATTTTATTTAAAAATATTATAATTTTAGCATTATACCCAACTTCCATCTAATGCATTACATTA
>DALYNO010000372.1:0-4324 GCA_031975295.1 Anaerocolumna sp.
CATAATGCGCATGTGTTTCAAAAATCATATTTGCCTCCATTCTAGCTAAATTAGGTGAAAATTTTTAGGGTTAGTTTATGAAATAAAATAAAAAATTTCCTGTTTTAGCTTCCTGTTTCGATTTATGTCAATTAAATTCTTTTCCTATTATAAGTTATCCTACTTTCATTTGTCTATGTTTTATTAAAGAATTAAACATATTAAAATTTTCTCTCCATACTAATCCTTTTATTACTAGTATTTATTTAAATCATAAAAGGTAAACTAATAATGTGGATTTTATTATAGTTATATTTTCATAAAGCAATTTCATAGCCATATCAAATTACTTTGTATACAAATAAAATCCATAGAAATGAGAAGGGAGATTTCTAAAATGGACAACGATATTTCTGACTTTAGAATAATACCAAAGGACAACGCAGAATGTGGTATTCCACGTCTTAGTTGTGATGGACCAGTCAGTAACTCTGCTCAATCTGAACTTAATCTAGCTATTGCAACCGTACCCTTTCAGCAGTTTAGAGCCATAAATGATCCTGAATGCGGCTTAATGGCAGGAACTATTTTTAAAGAATTAGATTTACCCTTTTATGGAATGGGAGGTGTACTTCTATGAAGGAGAGCATGAGTGAAACCAAATTTGTTTTTCATACCCAGATTTCAAGTGATAATGCACAGCAGCAGACTGCCAAATGTGCTGCTATGAAAAAATTACAGGCTGTTTGTTTTGCAATGGATGATTTAAGACTCTTTCTAGATACCCATCCTTTTGAAACACAGGCATTGAATAAGTATGAAGAAATAAGAGTACAAAGGAATCAATTATTAGAGGACTTTGAGACAAATTATGGTCCAGTGGAGACCTACAACGTAAAACAAAGTAGTCAATGGACTTGGGTAGACAGCCCTTGGCCATGGGAAGGAGTTTGATTATGTGGACTTATGAAAGACGACTGCAATATCCAGTGAAAATCACAACTCCAAACCCCAAAATGGCTCAGTTAATTATTAGCCAGTTTGGTGGACCAGACGGAGAGTTAGCAGCTTCTATGAGATATCTTTCTCAAAGATATTCCATGCCCTACAAAGAAGTAGCTGGATTACTCACAGATATAGGAACGGAAGAACTAGCCCATATGGAAATTGTAAGTGCCATTGTTTATCAGTTGACTAAAAATCTGTCCTTAGAACAGATTAAAACCGGGGGATTTGATGCTTATTATATTGATCATACAACTGGACTTTGGCCACAGGCAGCGGGAGGAGTGCCTTTTAATTCATGCTTTTTTCAATCAAAAGGGGATGCCATAACAGACCTGCATGAAGATTTAGCAGCAGAGCAAAAAGCACGTACAACCTATGATAACATTCTACGCGTTGTGACAGATCCAGAAGTTGCTGATCCAATTAAATTCCTTAGGGAACGTGAAGTAATCCATTATCAAAGATTTGGAGAAGCTTTAACCCGTGTGAAAGAAAGACTGGATTCTAAAAACTTCTATGCTATGAACCCAGAACTGGATAAGGTTATGGGTAAAGAATTACAACCACTAAGTTAATAAAAACTATAAACCCTATCACAGGTTTCAGCACAAATTCCGTGTTTATATCAATGATAGGGTTTATTATTATTTACGTATTTCTCAAGGAACTTCATACCTGATATATATCAAATCTCTTTTCATTTCCTTGCATTTGTATTACTAATCCATTCCTATTAACAAATTTCTGCACCTGTTGTCATAGGTTTCTCAGGTACCATTAATGCTAAGTTTCCATTTTCATCTTCAGCGCATAATAACATACCTTCTGAAACAACACCAGCTAATTTGGCAGGTTTTAAGTTAACTAACACCATTACTTTTTTACCTACCATTTCCTCTGGTGAGTAATATGCTTTAATACCTGACACAATTTGTTTTACTTGGCTGCCAATTTTAACTTGTGAGCAAAGTAATTTCTTTGATTTAGGAACCTCTTCACAAGCTATAATTTCCCCAACCTGGAATTGCATTCTCATAAAATCATCGTACTCTATTTCATCTTTGGCAGGCAGATCAATTACAGCTCGTGTATTTTCTGCCACTTCTTCTACCACTTCTTCTGACTGTTTTTCTAATGCTTTTTTTGCTTCTACTTTATCCATCACTTCTTTAACATCCAATCTTGCAAATAAAATTTCAGGTGTTTTTGTAACCTGATTTCCACTTTCATATAGACCAAACTCAGCCAGAGCATCAAGAGATCTTACTGTTGTATTAAGCTGAGTCAGTATCTTATTAGAGGTCTCTGGCATAAAAGCTTCTAAAAGACTTGCTCCAATACAAATACTTTCCACTAAATTATAAAGTACTGTCTCAAGTCTTTCCTTCTTGTCACTATCTTTAGCCAGTACCCAAGGCATTGTTTCATCAATGTATTTATTGCAGCGTTTAAATAAGGTGAAAATTTCAGAAATTGCATCTGCAACTCTTAACTGATCCATCTTAGCTACAACTTTTTTAGGCGTATCAAGGGCCACTTTAATTAGTTCTTCATCCACTTCCTCAGAAACTTTTGCATGGTTAACTACACCATCAAAATATTTATTCGACATGGAAATAGTACGATTTACTAAGTTTCCTAAGGTATTAGCTAAATCAGAATTCATTCTCTCAACCATAAGTTCCCAGGTTATAACACCGTCATTATCGAAGGGCATTTCATGAAGCACGAAATAACGAACCCCATCAACACCAAAGAGTTCTGTTAGTTCATCTGCATATAAAACATTACCTTTTGATTTACTCATTTTACCTTCACCCTGCATTAACCAAGGATGACCAAATACCTGTTTGGGAAGGGGTATATCAAGTGCCATTAACATGATAGGCCAGTAAATAGTGTGGAAACGTAAAATATCTTTACCAATAAGATGTAAATCTGCTGGCCAGAATTTATTATATAAATCACCATGGTTACCATCCACGTCAAAACCTGGTCCGGTAATGTAGTTACTCAAGGCATCCAGCCATACATAAACAACATGTTTACTGTCAAAATCTACAGGAATTCCCCATTTAAATGAAGTTCTGGATACACATAAATCCTGAAGCCCGGGCAGAAGGAAATTATTCATCATTTCATTCTTTCTGGATTCTGGTTGTATAAACTCAGGATGGGTATTAATATGGTTTATTAAACGTTCTGTATAATTACTAAGCTTTAAGAAATAAGCCTCTTCTTTGGCAGGGGATACTTCTCCGCCACAATCAGGACATTTACCATCCACTAATTGAGAACTTGTAAAAAAGGATTCACAGGGGGTACAATACATACCTTCATAATGTCCTTTATAAATATCTCCTTGTTCATAAAGTTTTTTAAAGATTTTTTGTACTTGTTTCTCATGATATTCATCTGTTGTACGCACAAATTTATCATAGGAAGTATTCATCATATCCCAGATTCCTTGAATCTGATTGGCTACATTATCTACAAATGCTTTGGGTGTAATACCTGCATCGTTTGCCTTATTTTCAATCTTTTGACCATGTTCATCTGTTCCAGTTTGAAAGAAAACATCAAAGCCTTGGCTTCTTTTAAATCTTGCTATACTATCTGCAAGCACGATTTCATAGGTATTTCCTATATGAGGCTTACCTGAGGTATATGCAATTGCAGTAGTAATATAATAGGGTTTTTTATTCATCTCTTAGTCTCCTTAAATTATAAAAGCTCTCGTCCTTAATTACTTAAAGACGAGAGCGTAATCTCGTGGTACCACTTTAATTTAGTCTTAATAGAAAGACCCTCTATCACTGCTTAAAAACAGCTCGTCACTATAACGGGTGCTCCCGTGGCAGCCTAAAATTTTACTTCTCAGTGCCAAGCTCCAAGACCATCTTCCATAAATCACTCATGACCCATTTTCAGCAAGTAGGGCTCTCTGTCCATGACTTCCTTATATACTCTTCTTTTCACAGCTTTTGTCTTATAAATATAGTATTGTCAAATATCCAATCATTACTCATTACAATAGAAATAGCATATCACTTGCCAATTATTTTGTCAATAACTCTATATTTCTCTTTATAGATTCTGTTATAGTAAGGATATACAGTTAAAATCTATTTAAAAATAAGAATGCTTCTTAAGAAAGTAACATAACTTAGTAATAGTAGGATATTATATTATAGATATTATATCCTGATTTCTAATATTATGTTGCAAAAAAGAATAATCCTACTTATGAAAAATAAAATTTACTTATATGGACTATCATTTTAAGTCAGTGTGGAAAGGTTGGTTAATAATGAAAAAATACAATAGATTCATTTTA
>DALYNO010000373.1:0-4317 GCA_031975295.1 Anaerocolumna sp.
TATGGTCTTCTCACCTGCTTGAGTCGTAAATACCTCTCCTTCTATGCCAATAAAATCTCCTATATCAAGACTCTTCTTAAAAAATTCATATTCCTTTTCTCCAACCATATCTTTTTTAATGGCTGCCTGAATTTTACCTTCCATATCACCAATGGTTATAAAAGACATCTTCCCCATTTTTCTCATTAACATAATTCTTCCTGCGGCCCTGACTTCTTTTGTGTCGTCCGGTAATAACGAAATCTCTGATAGTTCATGGGTGGTTACAAACTTTTCTGGATATGGATTAAACTCTGCCTTAATAGCCTCTAGCTTCTCTATTCTAATTCTTTCTTGTTCATTTAACATAATGATACCTGTTGTAATCACATTTGTGAGCAAATGTAATACTGCCATAAATTAAGGTTGAAAGATTTTGTTTATGGCATATTCCCTTCCTGATTATTTTCTTTCAACTTTGACTAATTCACTTTTAGACGATTAAATGATTCTCACCCTAATTTTGGGTATAAAAAAAGCACCCCTCCTTGACTTTTATTCAAGGACGAGAGCTGAATCGCTTCGTGTTACCACCCTGTTTCATCCATATCTCACAATACAGACCTCTACAAGTACGAATAAAACCTATGTCCTATTGATACTCTGGTGCTGTAATGGGCACTCCCATCGTAGCCTCAGCCAAAGCTTCGGTACGCAACTCCAAGTCTTTTTTTCAATCATGTCTTCTGTGCCCCTTCTCACCAACCAAGGCTCTCTGTAACATACCCCATAATCTACTTCTCTCTTCACAGTCTTTTCCTATAAATTTTTTACATCTTAACATAATGCGTCAAGCCTGTCAATAACATAATATTTTCCTCTTGTAACAACATAATACCTTCCTAATACTTTTGCTTGACATAACTTACTATTTATCCTTTTGATTACAGAATACTATCTCTTAGTGCTAAAATCCCAAATCCAACTAGCTGGCTGTCATTTGATTGATAAATTTTAACTTTATTACATATACTACTGCCTATCATATAGCAAAGGATGACTATACTATGATTAGAAAACAATACCGAATTTTTTTATTTGTGCTGTTAGCTGTTATCTTTGCCGGATTCGGCTTGTATGGTTATCAATACTTGAATCCCCGGGTAAAAGAAGAAATAACCATAGAAGCTGGAGAATCGATACCTTCAGCCGCCGCATTCTTAATGGACAATGAAAATAAGGCAAGCTATATTACAGATATTGCTTCCATAAATACCAATAAAACTGGTACCTATGAACTGCAATATAAGGTAAACCGTAGAAAATTAACTGGCGTATTAAAGATTATTGACACTACTCCACCTTCAGCTGTTGGGAAAAAATTAGTATATCCCATAGGGGTAAAACTGAAAGCCAAAGCCTTTATATCCAAAATGAAGGATAATTCTTCCGTTACAATAGCATTTGCAAATAATCCAGATTTTAAAAAAGAAGGAAAACAGCAATTAACAATACTTTTAACAGATGAATGGGGTAATACTGCTAAAGTTACTGCTCAATTAACCTTATTGGATATAAAATCATCTATTACGATTGAAGCTGGTGCAAAAAAAGTAGATGTAAATAAGTATTTGAATACAACTCCTTATAAAATCTTTATGAAAACCGACCTAAAAGACCTGAACTTAAATGTACCAAATATGTATGATATCCAAATTAATGTTAATAATACTAACATTCCCGCTAAATTAGAGGTAATAGATACAACTGCTCCTGTGATAAAAGGTGCAAAGGATAAGACGGTCTACATTGGTGACACTGTTTCCTATAAAAAGGACATAACCGTGACGGACAATACAGGCGAAACCATAAAGCTTCAGGTTGACAGCAGCCAGGTTAATCTAAAAAAAGCTGGTTCTTATACTGTGGTCTATAGTGCCAAAGATGCAAGTGGAAATAAAACAGAATTACCTATTACCGTCACCGTGAAAGAAGCTGCCATTGATAAAGCCGCTTTGAATAAAAAAGCTCTTGCAATTCTAGCAGAAATTACAGACCCATCCATGACAAAAGAGGAAGCGGCACGGGCAATTTATAACTGGGTAAAATCCAATATAGCCTACACTGGATATTCTGACAAAAGTGACTGGGTCAAAGAAGCCTACAACGGACTTACTGACCGAAAAGGAGACTGTTTTACTTATTTTGCAGTATCCAAGGAATTACTAGAATTAAATAATATTGAAACCCTGGATATAACCCGGGTAGGAGGCAGAACCAGACATTACTGGAGTCTTATAAACTGCGGCAAAGGCTGGTACCACTTCGATTCCTGTCCCCATACAGATCATAAAAATTCCTTTATGCTTACTGATGAGGAATTAGAAAATCTATCTAAATCACGAGGAAGTGGAAGCTACTACTATAAGTACAATAAAAGTTTATATCCTTCAACACCTGTTCATTAACTTGTATTAGTGTGTCAAAATCCATTCCTGCAATGCCTTTTGACCCTAACCTTGAATCAAAATATAAAAAGGAGTTTGCCATACGAAACGATTAGGAATCATTGGTGGGCTTGGTCCCTTGGCAACTGCATATTTTTATGAATTGATTGTAAATATGACCGATGCTAAAACTGATCAGGAACACCTTGAAATTATTTTATACAACTGCCCTTCCATTCCGGATAGAACAGCACATATCCTTGGCCGTTCAACTGATAATCCGGCTATCCAAATGGCAGATATAGGCCTTAAGCTTGCAAGGTTACAAGCAGAAATTATTGCAATTCCCTGTATAACTGCACATTATTATCATTCCATATTAACGAAACAGATACCCATACCAATAGCTCATGGTATGGAGGCAGTGGCAAGGCATTTACAAAAGTATCATATTCAAGCTGCCGGGCTTATGGCAACGGAAGGTACTGTATACAGCAGAGTGTTTCAAGATGCATTAAATGCCTGTGGAATACAAGTAATGCTGCCTTCTGCTAAAAGTCAGGAGGATATTAATCATATTATTTATCACAATGTTAAAGCAGGCCGCCCTATAGAACTAAATAAGTTCTGGTCTGCTGCCAGTGAATTAAGACTAAAAGGCTCACAGGTGGTAATTCTTGGATGTACCGAATTATCTCTTATCAAACAAAAATATCATATAGGTTCTGGGTATCTGGATGCTTTAGAAGTCCTGTCCAGAGAAGCAATCCTTATGTGTGATGCTAAATTAAGATCAGAATATGAATGTCTAATCACTTAGTTTACATGCCCAGGACAATATATGATATCTATAAGTTTCATAACAGCAAAGGAGTAGCTATGCAGTTTAACGTATTAGAATACCTGGAACAGGCCATCATAAAAAACCCTGATAAAACCGCATATGCAGATGATAGTACTTCCTTCACTTTTAGGCAAGTCTATGATAAATCAAGAGCCTTAGGAAGCGCACTGGGCTGGCATGGCATTTATAAAGAACCTGTAGTGGTATTTATGAAAAAAAGTCCAGTAACCATTACCGCTTTTTATGGCGTAATTTATTCTGGTAATTACTATGTCCCACTAGATGAGGAAATGCCAAAAGAGCGAATCCAATTAATTTTTCAGAAACTAAAACCTGGTGCGGTTATTTGTGATACTACTACATTAGAGCTTATTGCCTCTTTTTCTTATCAGGGGCTTATATTAGACTGTGAAAACCTTATGAATACTCCTGTTAATGAGGCTATACTTTCCTCTATTCGTGATAAAGCCATTGATACAGACCCTGTCTATATTGTATTTACTTCTGGCTCCACGGGTGTTCCCAAAGGTGTTGTGGCCTGCCACCGCTCTGTTATTGAATATATTGAAAATCTTTCAGAGGTACTCAAATTCAACGAAAATACCATATTTGGAAATCAGGCTCCTCTATATGTTGATGCCTGCTTAAAAGAATTATATCCAACACTGAAATTTACAGCTACTACTTATCTCGTTCCCAAGTCGCTATTTCGCTTTCCAGTAAAACTGGTGGAATATCTAAATGAAAAAAAGATTAATACTATCTGCTGGGTAGTATCGGCACTTACTATGATTTCCTCTTTTGGCGCTTTGGAAAATGTTATTCCATCCCATCTTCACACCATAGCATTTGGCAGTGAAGTATTCCCTATAAAGCAATTTAAACTATGGAGGAAAGCTCTGCCCCATGCCTTATTTGTTAATCTTTATGGTCCAACGGAAGCTACTGGTATGTCCTGCTACTACATTGCAAACCACGACTTTTTAGAGGAAGAGGTAATACCCATCGGTCGACCCTTTAGAAATACAGAAATCCTCTTACCTGATG
>DALYNO010000374.1:0-3815 GCA_031975295.1 Anaerocolumna sp.
TAGAAATAATGCATAGATTAAATGCAAAAAAGCTCAATAAAAATGTTTTTATGTATTGTAATTTTACAAAAGCCATTATATAATAGCGATGTAGCAATAAGAAAATAATTATTGGAGGGCATTTATGAAAAAAATGAAAAAGTTATTAAGTCTAGTGCTTGTAGGTTGTATGGCTATATCATTGCTTACTGGCTGCGGTAAGAAGTATGAAGCACTAGATAAAGGAATTTCAGGCGAGATTACAGTTATGTTATGGTCAGGCTCTGGTACATATATGGAGGATATTGGACATCAGGACTTAACACCGGATCAATTAACTGGTCAAAATGAAGCGTCTGTTTATGCAATGGCTAAAGCTTTTAATGCAAAATATCCAAATATTAAAATCAATGTATTTGCTAAAGTAGGTGGTCCAGATGATAATGAGACGCCTTGGGCACAGGAACTGGAGAATTTTAAAGCGGAACATGGTAAATATCCCGATATTTACGCTTCAACAGATCTGGCAGGAGATGTAGCTAGAGGATTAGTTGCAGACCTTTCTGTTTTTGAAGATGATCCAGTATATAAATCTTTTAACAAATCCATTATGCAAATGATGAACTATTATGGATTTCAAGCAGGTCTGCCTCAATTTATTCAACCTTGGGGTGTTTATGTAAATAAAGAATTGGCTGAGCAAAATAATCTTGATATTCCTCCGATTGATTGGAATATTGATGAATATACTGCATTTGCTACATCTGGTGATAATAAGAACTTCTGGGGTGCAATGGATATCCCTATGAGCTTTATTAACTCTGGTACAAAAGACATTAATTATTCCTTATTCAACTACAAAGGTTCAGGAGATCACGTTAATATTAACTCTGACGCAGTGAAAGCTTTATTAGAATATGTACCGAAATGGTCTAAGTCAGCTATTTGGACACAAAGTGACTTAGGTGCAGTTCCTCCGGAAATTATGGATGCCAATGGTTATTGGTCCTATAACTTCTTTATTAACAATTACTGTTTAACCCTTGATGGTGATCCATGGATGATGGGAGATGCAGCTAACCCTACAGAAGGACACTGGGGAACTGTAAAATCAAATGATTGGGATATCTACCCAAGACCAAGTACAGATTATAACGAAAATACAATTGGTATCGTACTTGACCCTATGGCAATACATAATTATGCAATGGATGATGGTGCAACAGAGTGGTCAGAAGATGAACAGAATAAGTTAAAAGTAGCTTATACTTTTGCATCTTTCTGGGCAGGAAGCTCTGAAGCTATGAAAGCTAGAGCAGATCAAATGTGGAATGACAAAGGTGTAGAAAAAACTGCACTGAATGACTCTTTCCCTCTTGTAACTGGAGAAGAGTTTAGTAAACAGATGGAAATCTGGTATTCAACAGCAACACATCAAAGATTTGGCGACAAAGCTAAAATGCCTGGCTTCCAAAAAGTTGTGGAACTTTGGGAAAAAGGTCAGTTCTGGGATATTTCAGACAAAACTTATCCTGACACTATAATGGAAGACGGAGCAAATAAAGCTGCTAACTTTGAATGGGCTAATATTTACCAAAAGGATATAACTGGTGCACTTAGAACGGATGCAAACTGGTTAGACCAAGTAAAAGCTAAACTTCCTGATTGGAATAAGGTAATTAATGAAAGATATGTTTTAGCTGAACAACAATTAAAAGACGGTTTAACTAACTTCTATGGTTTTAAAGCAGAAGATTTTACTGAAAAGAAATAGATAGAATCATAAAGTGGATTTAAAATAATAAGATACTGATTGATTCACAACAGTGAAAGAACCCAACTGAAATGAATAATAGAGGCTGCTTAAATTGCAAGATATTCTCCTAATAATTTCGTAACCAATTAACTGAAGGAATGATGATTTACTAGAACCTAATGACAGAGACACTTTCCTATACCTTTAATATACGAAAAGTATTGATAGAGAATCATGCAATTTATAGCAGCCTTATAATAAGGGAGCGAGTTACAATGAAGAATAGAAAGCGTATTTTATCCATTGTACTTATTTGCATAATTGCAGTTGCCATTACGGCATCTGTATTTATTTTTGGAAAAAAAGCAGAATATATTTCCGAAGTAGATAAAGATGAAGTACAGGCAGCGGCAACTTTACTAAAGAAATCCTTTAGTGATGAGATGACAGTGTATAGTGAATTTTTAGCAGAGACTGTTCCGGCGTACGGTATGGAGGATCTCTTTACGAATCCGGAAACTGGTGTAAAACCAGATGGATATGATGGCCTGACAGTTACGCTGGATTACAATAATGAGGCAACTTATAGGGTAGAAACGAAAGAATCAGGCCTTTATTATTTGGTACTTGATTATAAACCAATGAATAATACTTTGGCTGATTTTAATATTGAAGTAAAAATTAATCATACTCAAGTTTATGAAGAAATGAAAAATATAGAATTACCCTTAATATGGAGAGATGAAACAAAAGACTTTCCTAAGGATAGATATGGGGATGAAACTGCACCTTCTCAGGTAAAAAAGGAAGATTGGACCTCTCAGTATTTATACAACAATACGTATAATACATCCAAACCTCTCTTGTTCCCATTAGAGGCTGGCAGTAATGTAATTACTGTAAGAAATATCTCTGGAAACGGACTTGGAATTGGTACACTTAAATTAGAAGCACCATTATTTGATACGCCTTCTTATGTGGATTACCGTAAATTAAAGGAAGGTTCTCTGGTATCTGTTTTGTATCCGATTAATTCAATAAATTACATAGAAAAAAATACAACACAAGCCATTTATGCCTCGGAAAATAATAAAGCCCTGACCCCCCAGGACAATGAATATAAAAAAATCAATACCCTTACCTGGACGGATCCCGGTGCTATGATTACCTATGAGATGGATGTTCCAGAGGAAGGATATTATAATTTAGCCTTTCATTATAAAAACAGCAAAGAAGAATTTGATGTTTTTAATACGATTTTAATTGATGGAGTAGTGCCCTTTCAAGAACTTTCTTGCTATGGATTTCCTTCAACACAAAGTGGTTGGGAAAATGAAGTATTAAAAGATGAAGAGGGCAAACCTTATGAAATATATTTAACGAAGGGTAAACACACTCTATCTCTTCGTTCAGAACAAGAACCAATTGTTGAAGCATGGCGTTATGCAAAACTGATTGCAGAGCATGTATCTAAGTTTGAACTTGAAATTACTAAAATTACTGGTTCTGTTCAGGATAAAGAACGTACTTGGCAAATGACCAGGTATATTCCTGAAATTCCGGATTACCTAAAGGCTTATGAAACACTAATCAATTACATGAAGTATTCATTACAGGATTATGCACCCAATGGTGTTAATTCAGCCATACTCTCAGAGCTTGATAAGGCAATGGATTTTATTAAGCAAATGAGTAAGTATCCAGATGAAATTGCTTTGTATAAAATGAATCTTACCTCAGGCCGTGACAACTCCGTATTAAAATCCATCAGTACTTTTGCTTCTGAACTTGTTACGCAGGATTTTACACTGGATATGATCTATGTCTATGGGAATCAGGAGTTACCAAAAGCAAATGCAGGAATGATCAAAGATACTATAAATAGTATTGAAACTCTGTTAAATTCATTCGGCTCTAAAAAATTCATTATTAAAAATGATCCTGAAGTGCTAAATATTTGGGTGAATAGAGCAACTACCCATGTAGACCTACTACAAAAAATAGCAGATACAGAATTTACCCCAAAAACAGGCATTGAAGTTAAAATCTCTATTATGCCAGATGCCAATAAATTAGTACT
>DALYNO010000374.1:3825-4306 GCA_031975295.1 Anaerocolumna sp.
TGCTGCAGCAGGAGAAACACCGGATGTAGCCTTGGGACTTGGATCTTATATGCCTTTTGACCTTGCAAGCCGTGGAGCTTTATATGATATGACACAGTTTGAAGATTATTGGCCCATTGCCAACCGTTTTGTACCAGGTTCTTCTGTACCATTTATTTATAATGAAGGTATTTATGCAATACCGGAGACATTGGATTTCAATGCCTTAATATATCGTAAAGATATTTTTGACAGTTTAGGATTAACACCACCGGATACCTGGCAGGATGTAACAGATCTCTTACCTACCCTACAGCGTTACGGTATGAATTTTTATCATAATATTTCATCAGGTGTTGGATATAAATGGTTCTGGCAGACCTCTCCTCTTATCTTCCAGAACGATGGTAGTCTGTATACAGATGATGGTCTAAGAGCCGGAATTGATCAGCCGAAAGCAGTTAAGGGAATTCAGGCCTTAGGAGATTTATTTATTGCTTAT
>DALYNO010000375.1:0-4297 GCA_031975295.1 Anaerocolumna sp.
AGTCTTAACAAAGTAAAAGCCCAAATGAACCAAGTAGAAGAAAAAATTAAGAGGATTCTTTTAAAACTAGCAGACTCAATACTGGCACAGGAATACCAGAACCAAGAGGAGCATCATAAAGATAATACCTATATTGAAACCTATGATGTGACCTATGATTTAATGGAATTGAATGATTTACTGGAAGCTGGTCTATCAAGCGCGTATGAAAATATGAATAATACGCTTTTAGTGGATACGAGATATTATATTCAGTATTTTACCATGAGAAAAAATCAGCATGAAACCCTCATTCATATGAAGGAAAGAATAAATAGGCTTTCCTTAATTCCGAAGCAGGCCAAACCTATTTATGAATTTGTGAAAAAGATAAGTAGCCAACTTCATGAATACAATAATGCCAAAACTCTTTTAACCGAATTAGAAGAAATGTTACAAAATTTCAAAGAGGAACCTAATCCAAAGACTAGAGAAGAATTTGAGAATAGAGCTGTCTTATTATTGTTTTTGTATGATGTGGAGAATTTTTTAATCATAAAGAAAAATTTTGTTCAAAACATTAGTGAGAAACAAATTAAGATGTTTTGGAAATAGATTTACTATAAATATTAGGGTGATTTGTACGAATAAATTAGGGTATTTTACATTGCCAAATAATATTATAATGGAATAAATAAACAAAGTTAGATGCTTTGGTTCTAAATTTGGCAGAATACAGTAGGTAAGAGACAGATTGGAGGAAATGCTTTGAATCATAGATTGTGGTATACTAGCCCAGGAGCTGAGTGGAATAATGGTCTGCCCATTGGTACTGGACGCTTAGCCGGTATGGTACTTGGAGGTATTGAAGAAGAAAGAATAGCATTAAACCATGAATGGCTTTGTGTAGGACAGAATAAAGATAGAAAAAATGAAGACAAAAGTTCTTTTCTTCCTGTTGTAAGAAAATTATTAGTGGAGGAAAAGTATGAAGAGGCCACAATTCTAGCCAATGAAGCTTGGGGAGGGAATGGTGGTATTAGTGACAGACCTACCAAGGAGGACTCTTATCAACCAGCAGGAGACTTTCATTTTACCCTTGATCAGGGAGAAGTAAGTAACTATAGACGAGAGCTGAATTTAGAAAGAGCCAGAGTAAAAGTTACGTATGATGCAGACGGTAGAAATATTACCAGAACCGTAATAGGGCATTTAATTGAAGATTGTATTATTGTTCGTATTTACGCCAGAGAGGAGAAAATTAGCGGTACTTTCTGGATTGATAGAATTCCGGATCCAAGATGTGATCTTTCTTTTGATTCGGGTAATGCAACTATAATTATGCATGGAGCTTTTGAGAAAGGTATGAAATTCTGTATCAAAGCTGACATGAAAATAAGAGGCGGCAAAATCTATCCTTTAGGTGATCACAAATTAAGAGTAGAAGATGCCAAGGAGATTCTTGTATTTATTAATATAGGAACAGATGTGAAAGGGGAACGCCCCCTTGAGGAATGCAGAAGACATCCCTTACCAGTTAAAACCTGGGATAGATTATATAGAGAAAATATTATAGAACATGAAAAAAATTATGGAAGACTTCATTTAAATGTATTTGAAGAAGAACCCAATATACCAACTAGTGAGAGGATTAAAGCTTATAGAGAGGGTAGTGATGATGTTACCCTGCCTTTATTATATTTTAATTATGGCAGGTATTTATTGTGTGCCTCCTCTGCAAATGGGGAATTACCAGCCAACCTGCAGGGAAAATGGAATGAGGATTTATACCCTGCCTGGGATTGTGACTATCATTATGATGTTAATCTGCAGATGAATTATTGGCCAGCAGAAAATGGTCATTTAGAAGAATACACAGAGTCCTTCATTATGTACTTAGAAAAGATGATACCTTATGGTAGAGATGCAGCAAGAAAATTATTTGGCTGCAATGGTATTTGGCTTCCTTTGTCTTCTGATGTGTGGGGGCTTGCAACGCCAGAAACCTATGGTTGGAGTGTTTGGGTAGGTGTTGCAGCATGGTTAGCCATGCATTTATGGTGGCATTATGAATATGGACAAGATACAGAATTTTTAGAAGACAGAGCGTACCCTTTTATAAAAGAAGTTGCTGCTTTTTATGAAGATTTTCTTGTTAAGGATGATGATGGAATTTATCAGATTATGCCTTCACAATCTCCGGAGAATCGTTTTGTTGGTGGTGGAGATTACCCTGTCACTACATGTGTATCTTCAGCAGTTGATATTGAATTAATTATGGACTTATTAAGTCATGCCATAATGGCGGCAGATATTTTAAATGTAGACCCAGATAAAATTGTTGTCTGGACGGAAATCTTAGAACATTTACCTAAGTTGCAGATTGGTAGTAAAGGACAACTTCTAGAGTGGAATAAAGAATTCGAAGAAGTTGAGAAATCCCATAGACATGTATCCCACCTATTTGGCGTTTTTCCTGGTGAACAAATTGACAGAGAGAGAACCCCGGAACTGTTTAAAGCAGCAAGAAAATCATTAGAAATGCGCCTTGCTGCAGGGGGTGGTTATACAGGTTGGAGCCGTGCTTGGGTTGCTTGCTTGTATGCTAGATTTGGTGAAGGAGATTTGGCTCAGGAACATATCAGAGCACTGATAGGAGATTTTGCAACAGAAACCCTTCTAGATTTACATCCTCCTAAAATATTTCAAATAGATGGTAATTTTGGTGGTACGGCAGCTATCTTAGAAATGCTTTTACAAAGTTATTATTGTGAACTAGATTTTTTACCCGCACTGCCCAGCGGATGGAAAAATGGTAAAATCACAGGATTAAGGGCAAGAGGTGGTTTTACTGTTGATATGGAATGGACTAACAGAAAGCTGACCAAAGCAAGAATTCTGGCAGTAAAAGACAGAGATTGCGTAATAAAAGCTGGTAACTATCAATATTGTATACGTGATGGTTGGGGGAATGAGGTCGATTATACCATTGAAAATAACAAATTAGTATTTCATATGTTAAAGGACAGAATGTATTTTGTTACAGTAGAAAACGAATGGCAGTAAGAAGGCTGTATAACTGGGGTTAAAGATGATTAAAAACTATAAAAAGAACATAAAAGTTGGTATAAAACAAAGGATGATACTTATCTATATGGTATGTTTTATTATCCCTTTGTTTATTGGTTTTGTTTATCAAAATAAACATAGTTTGGAAGTAATAACAGAACAGCAAAAGAGTTTTGAGCTAGGTAATGTTACACTGCAAAGCCAAAATATAAGTAATAATTTTAATCGACTGGTTAAACTGTCTTCTAAAATAACCCAGGATAAAATACTGTTTGATAATAGTAAAAATAACCAGACTAAGAATGAGATACTACTAGAAATCTTAGAAGAAAATGAAGATATTGTAAGTGAAATATATGTATTTACCCAGAATGGTAAATTTCTGAGAACGAATAATTCCTTGGTTATTAATCCGAAAGAACTATTTGATTCAGTCTATCATAGGACCAGAGATAGAGAAAATAATGTAGATTTTATTCGTTTTTCTGACAGGGTTAATAAAGAGCAACTATGTCTGGTTAAAAGCCTGGAGGGAGAGACAGCAAAAAACAATGCACTTATCATATTGATGATTAATCCTAACGTCTACAAAGTCTCCCAAATGCTTCAGGATACTCGCGTGGCAGTTGATCAATTTACCATTCAAAGCGAGAAATATAAGGATTCCACAATTGATAAAATTAATGTGGAGAATATAGTTAAAGTAAATGAGAATTATCAATATTTAGAAGAAAATGGGGATAAATATATTATTACCACTGCATCAGATATGATTTTAGATACAGAAAATGTAGTTACAGTTTATAGTGTATTGTTAACAAAGAGCTTAGGTGATAGATTTCAGATTCCCCCTTTATCAAAAATCATTTATTTTGTAATACCTTTTCTTTTTGCTGTAGCAATCATCGGTATTTTTGCTAATAATTTTAGTAAAAGGTTAAATGCTTTTAAAAACCATATGCATAAAGCAGCAGCAGGTGATTTTACATTGTCAGCTACCTTTAAAGGAAAGGATGAAATCAGTGAGTTATACGATGATTTAAATCTTATGATAAGTAGTATTGAGCATTTGATTACAACAGTGTACGAATCACAGGTACAGAAAGAGAAACTAAACAGCAGACAAAAAGAAGTGGAATTTAAAATGTTAGCCAGTCAGATAAACCCGCATTTCCTGTACAATACACTGGAAACCATAAGAATGAAGGCCAGAAGTAATGGGCAGAAAGATATTGAAGAACTAGTTAAA